>CAYNAC010000064.1:0-4653 GCA_964395155.1 Candidatus Woesearchaeota archaeon | reverse complement strand
AAAAAGAGAATTCTTGCTTGCCTTAATTGATGTTGAAGGGGATGACAAACAAATGCCTGCTTGGGAGTTTAAGAGTGTAATAAAAATGGATGCACAAGCTTTTGTAGATGCTATTGAAGATTGTTCTGTTGTTTCAGATGCTTGCACTTTTATAGCTCAACCTGATAAATTTATTATAGAATCAAGTAATTTGCATTCCGCTAGAACTGAATTTTCAAATGAAGAAGCTCAAATATTTTCAGATGCTAGTTCTGCAAGATTTTCTTTAGAATACTTAAGCAAGTTTGTCAAAGGTTCAAAAATAGCAAATAGAGCAGAGATTAATTTTTCTGACAATCATCCAATGAGATTAAACTTTCCTTCAGGAAAAGTTATGCTCTCATTTGTTTTAGCACCTAGAGTTGAACAAGATAATTAAGATATATAGTTTAGTTCTGATTGCCCTAATTATATTTTTAATCAAAGGATATAAAAATAAACAAATTTAGATTTATAGAGGAATATAAGTGATGATATTTAAAAAAGGACAAGTTACTGCTTTTGTGATTGTAGGATTAATTGCAGTGGCAATAATTTCTGTTCTTTTTTTATTCAATAAAGGGAGTGTATCTCTTAGAGAGCAAGATTTTGATAATCCTGAAATATATCTGAGCAGTTGCATTAGAGAAAGAGCCAGAGTAGTCATTGATAAAATGCTTATTGGAGGAGGGTTTGTAAATTCGACAGATAAAATATTATTTAAATCGAATGAAATAACTTATTTATGTAAAAATATTAATAATTTTGAGCCTTGTATAAATCAATATCCTCTTTATGTTTCTCAATTAGAAAAAGAATTTAATAAAAAAATTAAGGAAGATGTAGAGCAATGTTTTTCTTCACTAAAAAAAGAACTAGAAAACAGAAATTATGAAGTGACTAGTTCTTCAAACTTAATTGTTGAGGCTAAACTCAAACCTGAAATCGTAGAGTTAGTTTTGAAAAATGATATAACTATAAGTAAATCCGGAGAGTCTAAAAAATTTAGCCAGTTTAACACATATATTCCTACAAAACTTCAAGGTATTGGATTTGTAGTAAATGAAATTGTTAATCAGGAAGCAAGATGGTGCCATTTTAGTAACGACGGATTTATGCTTCTCTATCCAGAGTATGACATTAGAGTTTATATGATGGATGAAACTACAAAAATATATACGGTTAAAAATAAAAAGACTGAAGAGAGTTTAAGTATGGCAGTTAGAGGGTGTGCTTTGCCTGCAGGATGGTTTTGATGAATAAAAGAGTTGTAAGTTTGTTTGAAATCTTTTTAATTGTACTTAGTGGTGTGGCTTTTGCACATATTATGAGTGAGATTAATTTTTCTACAGAATATGAGTCTGGAAATTTAGAATCTAAATTTATTAGTTTTATTAGAGAAAAAACAATGAATTATTTAGCTAGAGGGTTAGTTTCAGCCCAAACTCCTTCTGTTCAGACATGCGTATTAGATAATTTAGGTTCTTATTGTCAAGAATATTCTTCTGAAGTATGCGATTCTAAATGTACATCTTCTTGTATTCCTACTAGGAGAAATGAAGTTGCAGAATGTAAAATTGGTTTTTGTTTTGACCCTAATTTAGGTTTATGTAATTCTGGAACTCCGAGAGCGACTTGTGAAAATCAAGGAGGAACTTGGTCTTTAGAATCTCCAGTGCAATGTAGTAGAGCTTGTTGTTTAATTGGACCTGATGGCAGTGGTGGAGCTAATCAAGCTAAACTCACTACTTCCAGAGAATGTAATTACATTGGACAGACTCAAGGAGCAAAGGTTGAGTGGGATCATCAAACTACTGGTGAACTACAATGTTTATCTAAAGTTAAAACACAAAGAGAAGGTGCATGCGTTTTAGAATTAGTTGAAGAACTCAATAAATATAATTGTCAGTTTACTACAGAATCTAAATGTTTGACTAGAGGAGGAAATTTTTATGTTAATCAACTTTGCACTAATCCTTCGCTAAATACTAAATGCGAGATTACATCCAATACTAAATGTTTTGAAGATAAAGATGGAGTTTACTTCATTGATAGTTGTGAAAATAGAGCAAATATTTACGACTCCAACAGAAGAAACGAACAAGCATATTGGAACTCTGTGGTACCTGTTGGACAAAGTTGTTCACTTTATTCTGGAAATAATAATTTAGTAAATCAACAAAGATGTGGGAATTGCGATTATTTGAAAGGTAGTATTTGTGGAAAACCAAATCCTTCTCTTGATAAACAACCAATTTTAGGACAATATGTTTGTAAAGATTTAAGCTGTACTGATGTTGATGGTAAAAAAAGAAAACACGGAGAAAGTTGGTGTGCTTTTGACTCTTGGACTGGACTTGATGGAGCTAATGGAACAAGTGAAGAGAGAGCAGTAGATGTTGTTGGAAGTAGACATTATAAGAAATTGTGTTACGAAGGAGAGATAAGAACAGAGCCTTGTGCCGAATATAGAAACGGACTTTGTGTTGAAGAAAATGTTAATCAAGACTTTACTACGGCTCAATGCAGAACAAACACAGGAGTTTTATGTACAAGTTATAATGAAGATAAAGAAAAACTTGCAAAGTGTGAAGAGACTCCTGATTGTTTTTTGAAACATGTCGAGGTTGATAAGTTTAAGTTTGATGTTTGTGTTCCTAAATATCCACCTGGACTTGAGTTATCTAATGAGCCTCAAGGGGATTCTGAAGCTATATGCGGAGTTGCAACACAGACTTGCACATACTATGAGAAAAAAAGATTAGATGGTAGATGGAGTTGTGAGATAAATTGTCAGTGTAAAGATGCGTTGTTTGCAGAAACAATGAATAATTTTTGCACAAGTCTTGGAGACTGCGGAAGTAGTTTCAACTTGGCAGGAAAATTAGGTAATGGATATTCCATAAGCGGAGATAAATTTTCTAAGATATCTAATAATTATATTGAAGGATTAAAAAAATACATAATTCCAAGACCGGGGCAAAGAGTAGATGGTATGACGAATGAACAGATTGAGAATGCTTTAGGGTTTGACCCTTCTGAATTTACTCCTGATGAACTTACAGGTCAAATTGCTCAATTTGGTTTAGGGATTGCTGGACTAATTGCATGGCAACAAGGTGCATTTACAGCAGGTTATACTTTTGCTTCAGGTGGTGGACTTACAACTCTTAATGGTTTGGCCGGGGCAGCAAATGGGGCAATGGTTGGTGCTGGAATTGGATATATAATTGGGTTGGCATTTGGCTGGGAAGGTGATAATCTTATTTGGGCAATGGTTGGAGGAGCCGTTCTATTTGGAATAATTTATGCTCTTGTCCCTCTAGGACCTGTTGGTTGGGTGGCTGCAATAGTAGTTGCAGTAGTAATTCTCATTACTACTTTAGCAGGCGTTGGTGAATATCGTGAGAGGAAAGTCGAATTCAAATGTTTGCCGTGGCAACCACCTTCTGGGGGAGCAGATTGTGATAAATGCAATTCTTTAGGAGTTGGAGAATGTACTGCCTACAAATGTGCCAGCTTAGGAAAAACTTGTGAACTCATAAATCCAAATACAATTGAAGAGTCTTGTATAAACATAAATCCTAATGATGCTTCTGCACCACAGATTAGCTTGAATAAAACTATTTCAAGTGGGTTGAGTTATGAAGAATTTGCAAATGGGATTAAAATAAAAAATAGTTCAATTGCGGATGGATGTTTGACAGAATATTCTCCAGTCGTTTTTGATGTTTTGACTAATGAGCCTGCTCAATGTAAGCTATCTTCAACTAGACCTGTAAATTATAAAGATATGGAAGATACTTATTTTGATAGTAGTGCTAACAGATATGTAATTAATCATGTAGAAAGTACTGCTTTGCCTACATTAGATTCTCTTGGTGTACCTGGAGTAGAGTCAGACCCTAATAGAAGAGGAGAATATAATTTGTATGTGCTTTGTGAAGATAAAAGCGGTAACTCCGTCGATAACTCTTATAATATTAGATTTTGTGTTTCTCCTGCAAATGATATTACTCCTCCATCAATCAGAAAATTTGTACCTGAATCTCCAGGAGTTGTAAGTCTAAGTTCTACTACTTTAAACTTGCAATTCTACACTAACGAACCTGCTACTTGTAGATATAGCAATATAGACCAAAATTATGAGTTAATGGAAAACGAAGCTAGTTGCGATAATGACCTTGGACAATCAACAATAGAAGGATGGTTGTGTAAAGCGGTTTTGAACATTACTCAAAATTCAGATAAATATTACTTTAGGTGTGCTGACAAACCTTGGCTTGGAGGAGAGATTTCTCAATCATCATACACTTTAGAAAGTGAAAGAAATGTTAATACTGAAAGTAAAGAGTATAATATTCAAAAAACTAGTACTCCTTTGACAATTAGTTCTGTAAGTCCTAACAATAAAACAATAATTTCTGCTACAACGCCTGTATCTGTGACTCTTGAAGTTGTAACTAATGGTGGGATTGACTCTGGAAAATCATCTTGTAAATATTCATTTAATGGAAACCAGTACATTGATTTTTCAACGACTAGTTTGAGTAATCATAAACAAATATTTACAACTTTAGTTGACGGAGATTATGATATTAAATTAAGATGTAACGATAGAGCTGGAAATATTGT
>CAYNAC010000063.1:0-4658 GCA_964395155.1 Candidatus Woesearchaeota archaeon | reverse complement strand
AAAAAAGAAAAGTGCAAATAATAATTCCAAAAACAGGAGACAAAAAACAATTATTAGATTTAGTCCTCAAAAACGTACACGACACATTTTTCTACGGAAAAGCAAGATTAATTGCATTAAAAGAAGCAATAAATTTACCAAAAATACCCTCAAGAATAGAATGCTTCGATATATCTCATTTAACTGGAACGAATACAGTGGCTTCAATGGTTTCTTTTAAAGAAGGTGTACCTGACAAATCATCTTACAGAAAATACAAGATAAGAGCAAATACAAATGGAGATGATTTCGCAGCAATGAAAGAAGTAATCTACAGAAGATACTCCAAACTATCAAGGGAACACATGACTTACCCAGATTTAATAATTGTTGATGGTGGAAAAGGACAATTAAGTGCAGCAATTGAATCTCTAGATAAACTAAAAGTAAAGATTCCAATAATTTCACTTGCAAAACAATTTGAAGAAATTTATACAAAACCAACAGGGCAATCAATTAAACTTCCAAAAGACAACAAAGGACTCCAACTCATTCAATCAATAAGAGATGAAGCCCACAGATTTGCAATTACATATCAAAAGCTTCTCAGGTACAAAGAACTATTCAAAGATTTCAAACAAAGAAACAAACCTTAAAACAAAAATCTTTATACCCTCAATTTTCAATATTCACATGTCTGACAAATTTAAACTAGTTTCGCAATTTAAGCCAGCAGGCTCGCAACCAGAAGCAATAAATAAATTAGTCCAAGGACTAAAACAAAATAAAAATTATCAGACTCTTCTAGGTGTAACAGGTTCAGGAAAAACATTCACAATTGCGAACGTAATTCAACAAATAAACAAACCAACTCTAGTTCTAGCCCACAACAAAACTCTAGCAGCACAATTATATAATGAATTCAAAGAACTTTTTCCTAACAACAGAGTAGAATATTTCATATCATTTTATGACTACTATCAACCAGAATCTTATCTACCAGCAAAAGACCAGTATATAGAAAAAGACTCTCAAATCAACCCGATGATCGAAAGGATGCGTATGAGTACAACAGCATCTTTGTTAAGTAGAAAAGATGTAATTGTAGTAGCCTCAGTCTCATGTATTTACGGCATAGGAAACCCAGAAAACTATGGAGGAATGGGAATAGATTTAGCAAAAGATAGCAAGATAACTCGAACTCAACTTATTTCTAAACTACTAGATATTCATTATGAACGTAATGATTTAGAACTAATGCCTGGTAGATTTAGAGTAAAAGGAGATACCATAGATATAATCCCTGGTTATGAAAGAGACATATTAAGAGTAGAATTATTCGGAAACAATATTGAAAACATTTCAATTTTAGAAAAGCAAACCGGAAAAGTAATTCAAAAAATGCCTCATTATTTTCTTTTCCCTGCAAGACATTTCGTAACGCCTAAAGAAGAAATGGAAAAAGCAATAGTTTCAATCCGAGAAGAATTAGATTCTGTTTTACCAAGTCTAGGTATGATAGAAGCACACAGATTAAAACAAAGAACAGAGTACGATTTAGAATTAATTCAAACTATGGGTTTCTGCAAAGGAATTGAAAATTATTCTCGTCATTTTGATGGCAGGTCCCCCGGAGAGCCACCATTCTGCCTTCTAGATTATTTTGGAGAAGATTTTCTAATAGTGATAGATGAAAGTCACCAAAGCGTACCTCAAATAAGAGGAATGTATGAAGGAGATAAACAAAGAAAACAAACTCTCATAGACTATGGTTTTCGTCTCCCTTCAGCTCTAGACAACAGACCATTAAAACTAACAGAGGTAGAGGAATTTTTCAAAAACAATAAAGTTATTTTTGTAAGCGCTACGCCAGGAAAGTATGAAAGCGCACACCAATCACAAGTAATAGAACAAATAATTCGTCCAACAGGCCTAGTTGATCCA
This sequence comes from Candidatus Woesearchaeota archaeon, assembly GCA_964395155.1. Lineage (GTDB taxonomy): Archaea > Nanobdellota > Nanobdellia > Pacearchaeales > GW2011-AR1 > SICU01. The sequence continues at coordinate 2,735 of CAYNAC010000063.1, read as the reverse complement.
GAAGTTGAAATCAGCCCTCTCAAAAATCAAATGGATAATCTCCTTTCTGAAATAAAAACAACAATAAAAAGAGGAGACAGAGTATTAGTTACAGCACTAACTAAGAAACTAGCTGAAGAGATAGCGGAGTTCTTCGCATCAAAAGGAATAAAGGCAAGATATCTACATTCAGAAGTAAAGACTCTAGAGCGTTCAGAAATAATAAGGCAATTAAGACTCGGCAAATTCGATGTCTTAGTCGGAATTAATCTTCTAAGAGAAGGAATAGACATTCCAGAATTAGGTTTAGTGGCTATAATGGATGCAGACAAGGAAGGATTTCTAAGAGACACTCAAAGCCTTATCCAAATAATAGGCAGAGCAGCAAGAAATGTAAATTCAAAAGTAATTCTTTACGCAGACAACAAAACAAATAGCATAGAACAAGCAATAAATGAAACAAACCGTAGAAGAGTAATACAAATCGAATACAATAAAAAAAATAAAATCACTCCTAAAACAATAAAGAAGCCTATTGAAGAGTCTCATATTATAATCACAGATACAAAACACATTCCAAAAACAGAAAAACTAAAAATGATTCCTCAACTAGAAAAGGAAATGAGGCAAGCAGCAGACGACCTCGATTTCGAATTAGCAATCAGCTTAAGAGATCAACTACAATTTATCAAAGACGAATTAGGATTAGAAAAAGATGACAAAGATATCTTAGATTAAATTTTAATCAAGAAAGAGTTTTATGAATTCAAATCTAAGATTATTAAAGAAAAATAAATTAATTGTAGATTTAGAAAAAATTCAATTAACTTACAAAAAAATAAATGTCCGCAAGATTATATACAAAGCAATATATAGAAAAATCAAAAAAATTATTTTTTCAATATTTAGAAAAATTTGCAATGTTTAAATCTATTTTCTTAATTTCTTTAATTTATATTAAAAATAAAAATTTAAAAAGTATGATCTATTTAGACAAATTATGGATAAACTAAAAAATAAATTACCTTCAAACTCATTTATACTTATTGGTGTTCTCTCAGGATTAGTGGCTACTCTAGACTACATAGGAGTAATCGGATTTCCAATAGGAGTTTTTGGAGTTTCTGCATTTTATATTGGGGCAGCATTTTATACAGCATTTGCTATTTGGTTTAAATTTAAAGGATTATTAGCCATATATCTTGGTTTGTTGATAGGAGCTCTGTTCTCAGGTACGTTTACTATATTTGCATTTATACTGGCTTTGGGAAATGTTATTGGTGTGGCGGTTCCGGCTTTGTTCTTTAATAAATTCAAGTTTAATCCGGAGCTAAAGAGATTCAGAGATTATATTGCATTCATCCTTTCTGTAACAATTCTTCAAAATGTTATATCTGCTACTTGGACACTAACCGGGTTCTATTTAGTTGGAATTATGCCTGCAGAAGCAGCATTTTTAGCTTCAGCTGGGTGGATCGGTGGAGGAATAATCGTTTCATTAATCATAGGAATTCCATTGCTTAAGTTTACAACGCCTGTAGTAAAAAAGACAACTTTAATTAGGTAAATTTCTTAGTATCTCTATGAAAGAAAACACTAAGGAACCGACTTTTATTTATTATTTTCCAAGGGACTCGATATTCATTAAAATTCCATTTGCAATAAAGTTAGTTATTTTTTTATTAATTAGTACGCTATCTTTGATATCTCAAAATATAATTCTTCTTTTTGCAATATCTTTATTTATTTCGATTACTATATTTATCACAAGATTTCCATTATATAATTTTAGACCATTAAAACTAATTTTAATCTCTATATTTATTTTCTCTATTTTCTGGATTTTATTTAGCAATGTTCCTGGAGATAAGATTTATTTTAAATTTAAATGGGGGACCTCAATTTCAAATGTAACTTTAGAGAAGATGTTTTTAGCTATTGGGAAATGGTCTTGCATTGTATTAATAGGGTTATTATTTATTATAACTACATCGGAGAAACAGTTGTTAAATTTGCTTATTAAAATAAAGTTGCCTAAAAAACTTATCCTCACATTAACTATCTCATTTAACACTCTTGCCTTTTTAATGGAAGACTTTAAGAACATAGAGCATTCCATACTTTCAAGAAACATAAAAAGCAAAGGTTTATTTTGGAAAATAAAACGCAAATACCTTTTAGGAAGTACATTATTCTTATCTAATATTAAACGCATAGATTCTTTATATCAAAGCTATCTATACAGGAGTAAATAATGAATCTAGAATTAAAAATTAACTCTTTATATTATGATGATGAGGTAATTGACCTAAAAAATTTAAAAATTAATCTAATAAAAAATGGTTTTCTATTGATAAAAGGAAATACTGGTTCTGGTAAAACTACCTTACTAAAAGTTTTTTGTGGATTAATTCCATTTGTTCAAAAAGCAAAATTTAACGGATATGTAAAAATAGATGGAAAAATAAGAGGATTTAATTTTTTAAGAAAAATATCAAGCATATGTTCTCAGGAGCCAGAAGTTCAGTTTATTATGTCTAATATTGAAAATGAAATAACTCTCAATCTTAACACCAAAGAAAAGAGAAAGGCATATGAACTATTGTCTTTATTCAACTTAGAAGGCTTAAAAAATAAATCTGTAAAAGACTTATCCACAGGGCAAAGAAAAATAGTCTCTTTAATTCCTGTTTTAGCTTCTAATAAAAAAATAAAGCTTTTCGCGGATGGCAACGCGGGAAAGGGTCTAATAGCAT
>CAYNAC010000062.1:0-4660 GCA_964395155.1 Candidatus Woesearchaeota archaeon | reverse complement strand
AGATATTAATTATACAATGGAAATAAATGCTGAAGAAATTTCAGAATATCATCACAAAACTTTGTCTAGTTTAAAACTGCTGTTTTTGAGTGTGCTCAGGAATATCAATTCTTGACATGTGATCACATTTGATAATCTCCACATACAACTACTCTAATATGGAGACTTCAACTCGTAAGAGTTGAATGAATTAAAAAACCTAAGTGGGAATGTAAAATGTATGAAAAAATGATTCCTGGAGATTTTAAAGGTTCTAGAGAACAAGCTCTTCAACTTCTTGAAAGGATTAGCTTTGAACATGTAGCCTCCACACCATATGATGATGATGAACATTGGTTTGCGGTTAGTCCATTTGATCTAAAAAGATATCATTTCGCAGCAAGCATAGGATGTAACCCTTGTTTTATTGAAGCAGAATAAATATCACAAAACTCTGATGAGTTTTACCACACACTAAAGTGTGTGGTTTGTTTGTAGTTTTGGGATTACAGTTGATAATCTCCAAAATACTAACTCCAACATAAATGTTGGAGATTTCAACTAGTATTAACTAAAAATTTCTAAAAACTAAGTTTTGCCTGTTTTTCTTTTTCGCGTCCAAATATACTCCAAATATCGCTTTGTACTATTTCTAAATTTTCAAGTAAATAATTGCTAACTTTAAAAGTTCTAGCTAAATTTAGAGCAGATTCCATATATTTTATTATGCTCCCTTCAGATATAGTGAAAATTATTTTTCCACCGCAAGAAGTACATTTACCAGCCAAAGGAGGCCTTCTGAATTTAGAGTTACATCCAACACATCTAAAAACCTGTTGAGAAAACTTTCTTAAGTTCCCTCTAATGTCTCTAATAAAATGCCTTTCGATTATTAAACGAGCAACATCACTTGTATCTACAGCCCTTATTTTAGAACATAAATCCATCTGTTCCTCTACCTTATCATGCATTGTAGGAAGAGTTTTGTAGGCAGAATTAAGAACAGCATTATTAATATTCTCACAATCATGTGTATACCCTAGATTTGTAAAAGTGTCCAGCCCATCCTTCAAACGACTAGAAATTTTTTCAATTTTCACCTCTGAAGAATGTTTTTTTTGTTCAGCTAGTTCATAAAGTTCTAAAGGATAATTTCCACAGACAAAATCTAAAATCTGATCATCAACTTCTCCAGCATTTATTTTTATATTTAAAACCAAAGGTGCATCTTGAGTTCCTCCTCTATGAGATGGTAAAAATTTTCTAGAAAAATTCAGAAGCATGTCCATCAAAAGAATAACCGCTGCCTCATCACCATCGCAATCTCTCCTCATTGCCGCATGCATAAATGGAGAAGCAAAAAAAACTTGAGTTTTTGAAAAACCAATCAATCTTCCAACAGTAGCAGTACATATATGAGGAGCAATACAAGCAAATAACAAACCAATTAGAGAATTTTTATCTTTTGAATTGAAAAACCTATCCAACCCATATAATTTTTCTAGTTCATCATCTATAAATTTAGTAATATTAAAAAATACATCATCAGCTTTTTCGTCGAGAGTTTCAGGACATGCAGGTAAAATAATATCATGCGGAAATATTTCAATTATTTGATTTTCATTTTCTAGTTTATCTCCATTTATGTCTTTTTCATATCCTAACTCGATTAGTTTGGAAACAGAAGTTCCTATTTCAATTGGCTTAAAATAATTAATTGGCATTTCAGTCATATCATATCTTATAGTTCCATCTTTATTTACGTGGAGATTATATTTTGACCTCAAAAGTCCTTTAGCTAAATTTTCACAATCATGATCTCCGCTAGAAGTCCCCTTAACTCCTTTAACAACAACAGGTAAATCATCAATTCTAGCACCAATCAATTTTTTAGCAATTTCAAATTGTTTTTTAATATCTACACGCCTAGTTGAAAAAGATTGACTCTTAGTAGGATGTTCATAACAAATACCATCAGAATATTTTTTACATATCAAACAGTAACTTCTTTTTTTACACAAAGTCTGACAATTAGGACATCTAGGATATGGACTATCTTCTCCACATAATCCACAAAAGAAATTTGGAAAATCTGCATTAACACTCCCATGTTCAACTGCAGCTTGAACACTTCTAAGTCGACCTCCTTCTTCACTAACGGGGAAAATAACATGAGGACTCCCTGTCAATTTACGCAACTTAGCTTTTTCAGGCCTACCCATTCTAGCGCCGATAAAATCCCCAGCCTTATCTTTTATTTTAAAACGAGATAAAATATTAACTATCTCTAAAACCTCTCCATCCTTTGGAATTTTTTTAGCCAAATCATCAAAAGAATTTTCTAAATTACTAAAATCTTCAATCCCTAAATTGTATAAAAGAGATTTTGCATTTTCCAAATCAATTATTAAGTTATCTAAATGAACAGAGTGTGGACAGCCTATAAGTTCTAGTGCTCTTTTTCCAACTGAAAATCTCTCCATTTCAGATTTAGAATAAGGTAAAACAAGTTTTTCCAAATAAACTCCATGAGAAATGAAATCTATAAGACCTAAAAATTGTTCTTTTGAAATTTGAGTCCAATAATAGATATATCTAGGGTATAAAGGCAAATTATATTTTTTTGACAATTCTATAGACTCTTCAAATGAAACATCAAACTTATTTTTTACCTTACCTCCAGATTTTTCTAATTCTAAATTCCACCATTCTTCAACATAACCAGGTTTCAAAAGATTAGAATTTCTATTTATAACGTCGTCTAGTGGAAAGAGAATATCTCCTAAATAAATTATTTCTTCAACCTGATTTTTTATTTTGTTCGCGTCTTCCATTGTTTTAGGCTTCACAACAGAACCATCCTTTAGTTTAACTACAGGCCCTTCAATATTTTCAACCATTGAAATCGCACAACCCTTTGTGGGCTTTTCAATTTTTAATTGAGTTCCAATGGCTAAAAAGTTCCTTGAAATAGCCATGGTTGCAGGGCTTACAGACGTTGCAGAAAAACCGGCGTTACGAGCACGACCATATCTAAATCTAAAACCTCCAGATCTCGAAGGATGAGAATAAATTGGTCTTCCAGCAACAATATCTTTCATATATGTTGGAACTCCATCTCCTTCTCCAGAACCCTTAACTTTTTTTTTCTGAACAACATCAACGTACTCTTGTAAAAAGTCAAAACCGCTAGATTTGAAACCATTTTCTTTAGCAATTTTTAACAATCTAAATCCCTTTGCAGCCTTTTGTGCAAGACATTCTGAAAAAATAAGACACATCCCACCTCTAATTAAATTAGTTTCTACTCTCGGCAAATCTTTGTAATTATAAACCTCTCTCTGCTCTGTAGGCTCTCCCGATATTTGAAAAGGCAAATTTTTAGCAAGAAAAACTATTTCTTCTTCGCTAGGTAGATATTGTAAATTAGTTACTCTCTCATGATAATCATAATTTTCAGTAACATATCTTTTAACTTCATCATCAGTAGGATCATATTTTGCAAAACCAAAAACCTCTCTTAAATAATCTATAACCATTAAAGCGACACATCCAGCGGTAGTCCCTGCACTTCTAATTGGCCCTGAAAAATAAGCTACTAAATATTCCTTGCCCTCTCTAGTTTTATTTGTTTTTAACTCTGTATATCCTTCAATTGGAGAACTCACAACACCGAGAGTAAAATAAGAAAAAGCAACTCTAATCCCAGCATCTATGGCTTTCATTAAACTTTCAAACTTGCAATATTTTTCTCGAGCGATGTCTTCTGCAATACCTAAACAAACAGACATAGTTAATTGACCATATTTTTTTTCTAATTCTAAAATTCTATTGATTATCTTAGGATCTTGAAGTTGAGGATATATAACTGAAATTAAACCTACTGCTTTTTCTGCTAAAGATATTGCAATTGGAGTCTCTACTTTAGAAATAGGGTCTAGCCCTTTGGCACGAGCAATTTCTGCAACTTCATAAGATTTTTTTACTTCATCACTAATGTGTGCAAAATATTGATTAATATTCATTAAAAATTCTTAGAAAACAAATTTCATAGATCATTTGATCAATGTGTTTTCAACCCTCCCTAAATTTCTTTCTTCAGATATTGAAAAATCTAAAACTTTAAGTTCATGAGTCTTAACATTAAATATTGGAACTTTACAAGGGTCTGGAATATTCCCTACTTTTTCTTCAAAATCAGTTCTTGCTTGCCAACAACTTCCAGTCATAATTAAAGTACCATTATATCTTTCAATATCTAGTCTGTGAACTTCTCCTGTACAAAATATATCTGGTACTTCTGAAATAACTAAAGGATCCTTATCCAAATTAGGAACATAAACAATAGAAGCAGAAATTCCATGACTCGGCGCAAGATGTCTTCTTTTGAGCATATGCTTGACAGCTTTTGCAGGAGATTTGTGAGCTTTTATTAGCCTTAATTCTTCAATATTATTAATAAAAGCATGAATACTTGCACCATGATACATTTGAACTTTAAACTCTTTACCTTTTTCATGCAATTTTATTAAACTAGGATTTGGAACTAAAATTAAATTTGAAATACTATATAGAGAATCAGCGTAAACTTTATCTAATATTTGTTGAGGTTCCAAAACTCTTGAATCATCGTGTTGTCCAGTGCAAATAAAAATTGTTATTCTTTGATGTACTTTTTTCA
>CAYNAC010000061.1:0-4707 GCA_964395155.1 Candidatus Woesearchaeota archaeon | reverse complement strand
AAAATCGCTGAAGGAGTTAAAATAAAATGTTAAAACCAATTACATCTGAAAAAGCAGTAAAGTTGATAGATTTAGAAAATACTTTGATATTTGAAACTGATAGAAGAGAAACCAAAAGTGCAATTGCAAAAGAAGTTTCTAAAATATTTAACGTTAAAGTAATTAAAGTGAGAACTTTGACGAGAGAAAACAAAAAGTTTGCTTATGTTAAGTTAGATAAATCAAGTCCTGCGATTGATGTGGCGACTAAATTAGGAATGATATAATGGTAGAAGAAAAATCTATAAGTTTTGAAAGAGAACCAGTTGTAGGGTCTGCAGTTAATTTGGCTATGATGACAGCAAATGGATATTCTATAGACCCTCAACCTAGCATATACCTTGGTTTCTCTAGTGGAACCTATTCATTTATCAAACCAGCAAGAGAAATAGGCTTATGTTTAATTAAAACTTCTCGAGTAAGATTTGAAAGAAATAGTTCTAAAATAATAGGTTATGGTGAAAGTTATGACTTAAATTTTGTAGAGCCTAGTGAAGAAAGTTACAAAGATTTAGAATCAAAATTGCTAAAATCAGGCATATGGAGAAGAAAAATAAATGGGTAAAAGAATAATCTCACAGGCAAGAGGTAAGGGAAGTTTATCTTATCAGGCAAGAAAACAGGCTTTTGTTTACAGAGTAGGTTATCCTCTTGTAACTGGTAAAGCTGAAGTTTTAAAGATAATACACTCTGCGGCGCACTCTGCACCATTAATAAAATTAAAATCTGGAAAAAATATATTTTTCAATCTCGCATTTAATGGAGTTTTGAGGGGACAAAATATTGAGTTGGGCGGAGCAAGTGATGTGGTTGGAAATATAGTTCCTCTAAAAGATATACCTGTTTCAACTAAAATATATAATATTGAATTAAACCCTGGAGACGGAGGGAAAATGATTAGAACTAGTGGAAGTAGTGCTCAATTGTATAAAAGATATGATGGCGGAAAGATAGGAGTTTTGATGCCAAACAGAAATGAATTAAAGTTGGACGGAGCTTGTAGAGCAACTATTGGAGTTATTGCAGGCGACGGAAGAAAACAAAAACCTTTCATGAAAGCTGGAAATAGACATTATAGAGCTAAAGCTAGAAACAAACTATGGCCTAGAATTTCTGCAGTAAGCACTAACGCGATAGACCATCCATTTGGTTCAGGACGTGGTAAGAGAATCAAATCTAAGACTGCAAAGAGAAACGCTCCTCCAGGAAGAAGAGTAGGACATTTGAGTCCTAGAAGAACAGGGAGGACTAAGAGGTAAACATGGCAAAAATTGAAATTTTTGGCAGTTCAAAACTAAACGGGTACGCCTACGCGTACGATAAAGGAGAGTTTTAAACATGGCAAAAGAAGTTGTAATTAAAATGAGAGAAAGAAAATTCTGCGGTCTTACTCTAGATGAGCTTAAAGCGTTTTCAGTTAAAGAAGTTTCAAAATATATGCCTGCTAGAAGTAGAAGATCTATTATGAGACATCCTGAATTAATAGAGAAATTTATTAAATCTGCTGAGGAAAAAATATCTCGAAAGAAGAAAATAAGAACACATTTGAGAGATTTAATAATTGTCCCTAAAATGGTTGGAATGTCAATTCAAGTATATAATGGTAAAAGTTTTGAAGAAGTTTTGATAGATGTAGACATGATTGGTCACAGATTAGGAGAGTTTGCATTGACAAGACAAAAAGTAAATCACTCTGCTGCAGGAATTGGAGCAACAAGAGGAAGTAAGGCGGCTAAGAAGTAAAATGGAAAATAAAAAAATGAAACCTGAAGAAAATAAAGAAGAACACAAACATAGCCACGATGCTGAAAAGAAAGCGATTCAAAAAGATTCAACTCACGAACATAAACACGAAGAAAAGAAAAATGAAGAACAAGCTAAGAAAAAAGAAATTGTTGTTGAAAAACCTAAGATAAAAAAAGAATTAGCTTTAGTGAGAGCACCTAGTGTTCATATGTCAAAGAGACATGGAATGTATATTTGCTCATTTATTAAAGGTAAAAAAATAGACAAAGCAATTTCAGAACTAGAAGAAGTTATAATTTTGAAAAGAGCTGTTCCATTTAAGGGAGAAATTCCTCATCGTAAAGGAAACATGATGTCTGGAAGATATCCTGTTGCTGCGGCTAAAATATTTATCCCTATGCTTAAGAACTTAAAGGGAGCAGTTTTGTTTAATAATATGGATATAACTAAAACAAGAATATCTTCAGCTTATGCAAATTTTGCACCTAGACCTCAAAGAAGAGGCGGGATGAAAGGTAAGAGAGCATATATAACAATTGAAGCAAGGGAGTCTAATAAATAAAATGGAAGAAAAAAAGTTTGTTAAATTTAAACAAGATGAGCTTGGAATAAAAGAATATGTAAAGCATTCCTTAGGTAAAGGAAGAATTAGTGACGTTTCTATAGAGTATACTCCTGTTGGAGAAAAAATAATAATTTCTACTAATAGGCCTGGTCTTGTAATTGGAAAAAGAGGAGAAAAAATAGAAGAGTTGACAATGGTTTTGAGAAGAAGATTTAACTTAGATAATCCTCACATAGATATAAAAGAAATTACTAATGAGGCACTTGATGCCCAATTAGTTGCTGATTCGATAGCTATACAATTAGAAAGAAAGGGTTCTTTGAAATTTAAAATCATAACTTACAAGGCACTTGATAGCATTATGAAGGCAGGAGCTCTAGGTGTTGAATTAGCACTATCTGGAAAACTTCCTAGCGATAGAGCTAAAACTTGGAGATTCACTCAAGGGTATTTGAAGAAAACTGGAGATCCTTCTAAAGTTGTAAATAAAGCAACTGCGCAAGCAAGAACTCAAATGGGAGTTATAGGAATAAAAGTAAGCATCTTGCCTCCTGAAGCTCATATACATGACCAGATAAAAATAGACGATAAACTGATTAAAATCCTTCAAGGAAATAAAAACTTTAAAGAAGAAGTAAAATCAACTAAGAAAAAAACTAAGAAAAAAAAGGAGACAACTGAATAATGGCCGTATTAAAATCTAAAGATATTTCAAAAATGGATTTGAAATCTATAAAAGATAAGATTGAAGAATTAAAGATGGAATTAATAAAATCTCAAGCTGGTGCGCAAAAGTCATCTGGAAAAACCAAAGAGATTAAAAGGGCTATTGCGCGTCTAAAAACATTCAATGCAGTTAAATCTGCAGGGAAGAGTAATTAAAATATGGAAATAGACCCGAGAACAGGATTACCAGTTACTGCTATTGCTTGGGAAGATTTGGCTAAGGGACAGCAGAAAATAAAGATAGCGACTGAAAAACGTCGTTATGGCAAGGTTATTACCCTTGTTTCAGGCTTTGACAAAAGCATTGATTTAAAAGCTACCGCAAAATCCTTAAAAGAAGGACTTGCTTGCGGAGGCACAATCAAAGACCAAGTCATCGAACTGCAAGGAGACCATAAAAGACAAGTTAGATTAATCCTAGTAAAAATAGGATTTTCTGATGAGTCCATCGAGGAATAAAAATGACAAAAGAAAAACAAGAAAACAAAATTAAAGAAAAATCAAAGATAGTTGGAACTAGAGGAAGAATCTTTGAAGGAAAAGTTATTAAGAAATTTGATAGGCGTGCAGTAGTTGAATTTGATAGAATGGTCAAGGTAGCGAAATACGAAAGATTCATGAGAAAAACTACAAAAGTTCATTCGAGAATTCCTGATAATTTGGATGTGAATGTTGGAGACTATGTTAAAGTGCAAGAGTGTAGACCTCTAAGTAAAATGATTCATTCAGTGGTAATTCAAGTTTTGAGATCTGGATCTTTGGAGGATAAAAAATGAAAGCAATACCTGCAAGAGCAACTAGAGGATTAAATGTTGGAAGCGTAGTTTTTGCTAGTGATAATAGTGGTGCTAGACTTGTAAGAATTGTCGGAGTTAAAAAAGGAAAAACTGGAAAAGGAACACAGCAGTATGCTAAAATGGCGGATTATGTTAAAGTATCTGTGAGAGCAGGAAAACCTGAAATGAAAGGTCAAGTATTTGATGCAATAATAATAAGACAAAAAAAACCTTATCGAAGAAGTACTGGAGAAAGAGTTATGTTTGAGGATAATGCTGTTTGTTTACTAAAAGATGAAAAGGGAAACCCTAAGGGAACTTTCATCAAAGGACCAATATCTAAAGAAGTATTTGAAAGGTGGAAAGCTGTTGCAAAAATAGCTCAATTCGTATCATGAGAACTAAATTTTCAACATCTTGGAAGAGTAGCGAACAATCTAGAAAACAAAGAAAATATATTTATGAAGCTCCTTTGCACATAAAGCATAAGTTTTTAAGTGCACCATTATCAAAAGAATTGCGCAAAAAATATAGTATACGCAGCCTCCCTGTAATTGCAGGAGACGAGGTAAATATTATGCGCGGAACATTTGCTAAGAAAAAGGCTAAAGTCCTTAAAGTTGAGGTCAACAAGAGCAGAGTAACTCTTGAGGGTATCACTAGAAAAAAGGCAGATGGAACAAAAATAAATGTGTATTTCAACCCAAGTAAATTGCAAATAATTGCGTTGAAGCTCGATGATTCGCGACGCATCCCTCAAAAAAAGGGTGTAGGCGAGTCGAAGAAATCTGAGGAAAAAAACAATGCACCAAACACGAAGTGAAGTCATTAGACAATTACCGCTAGCTAGAAAAG
>CAYNAC010000060.1:0-4763 GCA_964395155.1 Candidatus Woesearchaeota archaeon | reverse complement strand
ATATTTCTTTTGAATGCGAAGGGTAAAATTTAATTTTATTTATCTCTTTTTTTAATTTTGGCAATGCTTCAAGTTGCTTTAGATAATATTCAGGCATTTGAATAAATTCTATTTCTGCACCAGACCTTTCAGAGGTAGGAGTTCTATGAATTATGTTTTCTTGTTTAACTATTATTTTATTTTTTTGTAGTTCTTCTATTATTTTTTCTCTGGCTTCTTTTATTTTTAGTCCGCTGAATTGTTTTGCATATTCATTCATTTTGCCTTCTTTAGTTATCGCAATCGTTGGTTTGAGTTTCATTTCTCTAAAGAATTGTATATCTGTAATGTCTCCTGCAGAACACATCATTACAAGACCTGTTCCCTTTTCTATTTGTGCAAATGGATGTTCTTGAATAGGCACTAGGTGTCCAAATATTGGAACTATTGCCTTTTTTCCCTTTAGATGTTTATATCTTTTGTCTTCGGGATTATAAATTATCATTGCACAAGTGCATAAAAGTTCAGGCCTTGTTGTTGCAACTATTATTTTTTCTTTTGAATCTTCTATTTTCCACTCTATATGGTTAAATTTGGAAGGTATTTCTTTGTATTCTATTTCTGAATCTGCTACAGTTGTTTGAAGCTTAGTATCCCAATTATTTATTCTGTTGTCTTCGTAAATAAGATTTTTATTGAATAAATCTATGAATGTGTTTTGAGTAGTTATTCTGTATTCAGGAGAATCTGTGTAGTAAATTTCGCCTATTTTATTACCTTTTTTGTATGATGAATAAGAATGTCCTAGTCTTGCAAACGAGTCCATCGATTCTTCTGAAGCAGATTCTAGTAATTTTTTACAATACTCTATAAATTTTTCTCTGCCTATTTTGAAAGGTGAGACTTCAAATTTTTTCTCAGTTGCCAATTCTATAGGTAGGCCGTTTCTGTCCAAACCTAGAGGGAAAAGGACTTCAAAACCTTTCATTCTTTTATATCTTGCAAAGAAATCCATGTAAGTATAGGTTGTTGCGTGACCTATGTGTATTGGTGTGTTTACATAAGGAGGTGGTGTATCTATCGAATAAATTTTCTTTTTAGTTTTTGGATTGAATCTAAATAGTTCTTCATTTTTCCAATAATCTGTAATTTGTTTTTCTATTTCAATAGTCCAGTTTTTTATGTCTGATAATTTTGGTTCCATATTTATCTAATGAGGAAACGTATTTTAAGACTTTTCTTTTGTATGATTTATGGATTTTAACCGTGTTTTAAGGCAATTTAATGAGCTTGATAAACTCGGAGGTAGCATGAGGTTGGCTGCTGAAGGATGGGATAAAGACTGGAAATGTTTAATTGCAACTATAATGTCTGCTCAATCGAGAGATGAGACTACGATTCCTATTGCTGAAAAATTATTTGAAAAATATAATTCGCTGAATAAGTTATCTTGTGCTAGGGTTGAAGATGTTTTGGAAATATTTAGAGGATTAAATTATAACAGAACTAAGGCTAAAAATGTTATTTTGTGTGCTAAGATGCTTGTTTTTGAATGTGGTGGAAAAGTACCTCTTGATTTTGACAAATTACTTGAATTACCAGGTGTTGGACGTAAGACTGCTAATGTTTTTTTATCTGAGTTTGGAGAAAGAGGACTTGCTGTAGACACTCATGTATACTACATTTCTAGATTTTTAGAATGGAGTAAAGAGAATAAGACTCATAACGTTGAGAAAGATTTGAAAAAATTGTTTCCTAAAAAATATTGGAATAAGGTTAACCCGATATTAGTTAGATTTGGGAAGAAATATACATCTAGAAAAATAAAAAATAAGATTTTAGATAGAATAAATAAATTATAGGAATGTTTTACATTTTATTGTTAGATAAATTTATAAAATAAAACGTTTTTAGTTTTGTATGCAAAAGGTTGCTACATTTTTCTTTATTTTAATTATTTCCATATTCTCGATTTATTTATTATATTATGAAAATAAATTTCTTTCCTCGAGTCCAATTTCTGATGAATATTCTGGCGATTCTTTAGCTTCGGAAGTTGAGATGATAGATTATAAGTTTGAAGATTATGTTTCAGATTATCCATATACTTCTTTGTTTTCTCCAGAGATTATTAAAAAATATGGGGTCTTTTTAGAATCTAGTGAAGAATCTGTTATTTCTTCAGGTTCTAGAGCTGGTGGTTGTAGGTGTCCTGTTCCCGAAGGGATGTGGAATATAGTTCAAGAAGATGGATGCAGATTTGTTAGCGGGTCAAACAGACAGACTTGCGAGAATGCACGTTGCGGGTATGCTAAATATGATGGTAATGGTAATTGGAGAAGAACTGCTCCAGAATCCGTGGAGTGTGAATACACAGATGAGGTTCCAACATGTGGTTGTCCAAGAATTGCAATATTCGGTAAAATAATGACTCCTATAAAAGATTCTTGCTCTGGAGCTGTTTCTACTTGTAATAATTATATGGGTTGTTTATATGCAGTTCACTGGTTTGAAGATTATGATAATTGGGAAAGAGATAGAACTCGACCACAACCACCTATTCTTGAAAAAGTTCCATTTTTCTGTTCAGAAGTTTGGTCTTGATTGAATGAGTATACTCCACAGCTTGCTAAGGTTTTGGTTAAGCCATAAGCAAAGTAAAACCTTTTCATAAAATAAAATCTTGTTCATATGTTAAATCTTTTAACTGATACTCAAGTAGCTTGCTACGGTGGAGGTCATTCATTTGAATTATATTTATTAGACTATATAATTAGCATAAGGTTTTTATACTATTTTCTTTACAACTGAATATGGCTCAACAAAATCAAATACAAATGCCTGGTGCTTTTGGTGGACTAATGCGTTATGATTCTGAATATACAAGCAGATTTATGATTTCTCCTAAAGCAGTCATAGCTTTTTTAGTTGCAGTTATTGCATTTGTTGTAGTTCTTAAAGTGTTTTGGCCAATCGCTTAGGTACTAATTTAAAAATATTGTTCCGTTTGTTTTATAGATTTGATTGTCACCCTTTATTATGTTACCAGTTACGTTTACTATTGGTAAAGCAACTGCATGCTTTCCATTATCTGTCCTAACATATACAGAATTTTCAACTAACTCTATTTGATATTCTAGTCCGTTTATTTTTGAAGGAATGTTAAAAACTCTAAAATATCCGTTGGTTGAGCCCTGTGCGAGATTTATTTCATCTTGAACTCTAAGTGCTATTTCTTTAACTTTTATAGATAATATTTCATATTGGGAATCTGCAATTTTACTTTGTATAAAATATAGAAAACTTACAAACAAAAATAGAATGGTCATTACTAGTATTAAAAATTCTATTGCTGATTGCGCTTTCCTTAAATTAAAATTCGGATATAAGTATTTCATTTTGTTGTGCTAGGACTTCAATTCTTTTTACTCCTTCACTTGAAGATATAGAACCTGATAATGGAACATTACTGGAAAAAGACATAATTGTGACTCCAGAACTTGTAGCTATTTCGACGACTATTTCTTTTGACATTATTTCAAAGCTATTTACTCCAATAGGTAAATAACCTGTAATTGTAAGTTTTGATGGTTCACCCGCATAAAAAACAGATTCTGCACTGGTAATTATTTTGTTTGCTAAATTAGATACTTGAGAAACTTTTATTTGATCGTTAGTTATTGAAGTATAGAAAAAAGCAACTCCTAAAATTCCAAGTACTAGAAATACTACGAATCCTATCACTATCAAATATTCTGTACTTATCTGGCCTCTTTTTAACATCCATTAGTTAAGCAGACAAGGTTTATAAAATAAGTGACCTATGTTTATAGATGAATAATAAAAGAGGGAAGATGTTAAAGGTAGTTATATCTTTAGTTATCTTGATTGCTTTGTTGCATGGCTTTGTTCATATTATTCTTTTTGAGACTAATCTTTCTTTGGTTAAAACAATAGGGTTGTCTGGTAGAGTAATTGGAGAAGCAAATTCTGATGAATTGGAATTAAATATTAAACGTAACGAAAAAATAAGTTTTCCTTCGACGATAGTAATAATCTCTGAGTGGGTTCTCGCATTTTCTTTGATTATGCTTTCTGTAATTAGAAGGCGTTTAACTGAAACTATTCAAAAGGCTACTCATATAGAATTAGTTCATAAGAAAAATAAATCTGATACTGATATAGATGTTTTGTATGAACTAATTAAGAAAAATAAAAGACTTCCTTTGTCAAAAATAGCCGAGTTATTTAAAGTCGATAAAAAAGTTGTTGAAGAGTGGGGAAAAATATTAGAGGAATATGGTTATATAATTGTAGATTATCCAAGGTTTGGAGAAATAGAATTAATATTCAAAGATGAAAAAACACAAAAATAATCATAGGATGAATAAAAAGAGAACTACTAAAAGACATAGCAAGCGCGTTGAAGTCAGACATAGAGTTAATAAAAAGAGAACTACTAAAAGACATAGCAAGCGCGTTGAGTTGATAAATAAAAAAAATATCTCAAAAAATATTCATGCTGTTACTTTTAAAAAAAATAGTTCTATAAATTTAAAATCTGTTAAGGTTGACTCTAAAAAAAAGGTTGAATCTGAGACTAGTTATCCTCTTGAAGTTGATGGAGCTAAAGTATTTGTAGAAATAAAAAAAAGTGATGAAAGTTATGTTGCAGATATTGTTTTAAATGAAAATCATTCATTTACTATTTTTTCGTTTGCTAAATATGAATATTCACCATGGATTATTATAAATAGAAATGGAAATTTACAAATATATAAATA
>CAYNAC010000059.1:0-4768 GCA_964395155.1 Candidatus Woesearchaeota archaeon | reverse complement strand
ATCTTACTCTTTATTATTTTGCTGATAGGTTTTTATACTTTATTAATTGTATTTTGTAGTGGGTGCTGAATATTATTTATTAGATGATAAAAAAATAATTTCTTCATTTGGCTCGGATAAAAAAAATGGACTTTCATCTGAAGTTGCAAATGAAAGATTAAAAGATTTTGGGATAAATGAAATTAAAAGAGAAAGTTCAATTAATGGATGGTTTATTTTTTTTAGACAATTTAAAAGTTTTATAATTTACTTATTGATATTTGCATTTGTAATTTCTGTTCTTTTAAAAGAATATATAGATGCAGGAGTAATTTTTGCAATTTTGATACTTAATGCTACTTTTGGATTTATTCAAGAATATAGAGCTGAAAAGTCTATTGAATCTCTTAAAAAACTATCTTCATTGAAGACTAAGGTTTTAAGAAATGGTGAATTGAAAGAGATAGATTCTAAGCAACTAGTTCCTGGAGATATAATTGTTGTTGAGGAAGGAGACAAGGTTCCTGCTGACTGCAGAGTTCTTGAAAGTTATTCACTTTCATGTTTAGAATCTTCTCTAACTGGAGAATCTACTCCTTCAAATAAAGTTGATGCAAGGCTTGAAGGAGATTTAACAATTAACGATCAAAAAAATATGATATTTTCTGGAACTCTTGTAACCAACGGGAGAGGAGTTTGTATCGTTACTTCTACTGGGATGAAAACTGAACTTGGAAGAATTGCTTATTTGCTTAATGATGTTGAAAAAGAACCAACCCCTTTACAAATTAAATTAGATAAATTTGGGAAGTTTGTAGGAGTTAGTGTTTTAATTATTTCATTAATTATATTTTTAATAGGTTTCTTTAGAGAAAATTTACTTTTTGAATTGATAAATAAAGATTATGATAATTTTTTCGCACATGTTCGAGTTTGGTTAATAACTGCTATTGCATTGGCTGTTGCCGCCGTGCCTGAAGGATTGCCTGCCGTTGTTACAATTTCTCTTGCAATTGGAGTAAAGAGACTTCTTAAAAAAAATTCTTTAGTGAGAAGATTGCCTTCTGTTGAAACTTTAGGGGAAACAAATGTAATATGTTGTGATAAAACTGGAACTTTGACTAAAAATGAAATGACTGTAAGAAACATTTTTGTTAACGGGAGAGACTATGTTGTATCTGGAAATGGATATTCGAGTAGTGGGTTAATTTCTTTAAATGGTAAAAAATTTAGCGAAAAAGAATCTTTTATTTTGAAAATAGGTGCTTTGTGTAATAATTCTGAGATTCACTTAGATAATTATATGACTACTATAACTGGGGATCCCACTGAAGCTGCTCTCTTAATTAGCGCTAATAAAGGCGGACTAGACTATAAAAAACTAAGGAATGAATTTGAAAGAGTTGATGAAATTCCTTTTGATTCTTCAAGGAAAATGATGACTACCTTAAATAAAAATAAAGATTCCTATTTGGTTTGTTCTAAGGGAGCTACAGAAAAAATAATTGAGAGATGTACCCACATTTTAATTAATAACAAATCTGTTAAATTAACTGAAAAACTACGCAAAGATATTTTGATACAAAATAAAAATTATTCCTCAAAAGCTTTAAGAGTATTGGGTTTTGCTTATAAAATTATTAAGAAAAAAGATAATTTTGGCGAATCTGATTTAACATTTGTAGGTCTACAAGGAATGATTGATCCGCCTAAATTGGAAATAAGAGAGTATATGCAGAGAACAAAAAAATCTGGAATTAGAGTCATAATGATTACTGGAGATAATATTCATACTGCAAAGGCAATTGCGAATGAAATAGGCTTGACTGGAGATAGTATTGAAGGTGTAGATTTTGCTAAACTCGGAAATATTGAGAAAAGAAAAATAATAAATTTCACAAATATATTTGCTAGAGTTGAACCAGGACATAAACTAGAAATTGTTAAATTATTGCAGGAATCTGGTTGTGTTGTTGCTATGACTGGAGATGGAGTCAATGATGCTCCTGCTTTGAAATCTGCTGATTTAGGAATTGCGATGGGCGTGAAAGGAACTGAAGTCTCTAAGGAAGCAAGCGATATGATTTTAACAGATGATAATTTCTCTACGATAGTTTCAGCTGTAGAAGAAGGAAGAGGAATTTACTCAAATATTTTGTCTTTTGTTAAATATCTGATTTCATCTAATCTTGCTGAAGTGATGATTGTGGTCTTTGCCATCTTATTTGGATTACCTCTTCCCCTTACTGCTTTAATGTTACTCTGGATAAATCTTGTTACTGATGGTCTGCCTGCGTTAGCTTTGAGTGTAGATCCTTACCCAAAAAACTCTATGGATAAACCTCCTAGAAAAAAGAATGAACCAATTCTTACTAAAGGAAGGTTATTTAGTACTTTCTATACCTCTTCATTGATAGCTTCTGGTGTACTTGGACTTTTTGTTTGGAGTTTGAAAAACTATGGGATTGAAAGCCTTAATCATGCTCAAACTATTGTTTTTACATCTATTGTAGTTCTAGAATTGGTAAGAGTATATGTAGTAAGAATTGAATCTGGAGTTAATTTGTTCAGCAATATCTGGTTATTGTTAGCTGTTTTCACTTCGTTTATATTGCAATTGGTTGTTGTTTACACTCCTCTTGGAAGTTTGTTTGGAGTTGTTGCGTTAAACACTTTAGACTGGACATATATTGCGATAACTACTTTTGTAATATTTGTATTTAGTTTAATAGGCGTAATCGTTCAGAGAAAGTTGGAATAAGTTTTTGGAATAAAAAATTTCAAGTTGATTTGTATTTTTTGGCTAAAGCATTTAGAATAGAAGCCTTTTTAAACCGATTTTTACTGAAAGTGAACATGGGAGTAGTTAGAATAAAATTGAGTAGCATTGATATTGGTCAGTTGAACTCAGTTATAGGAATGATTAAAGAATTATCTGATAAATCTGGAATAAATATGAGAGGTCCTATTCCATTACCTACAAGACATATGAAAGTAACAACCCGAAAATCTCCTTGTGGGAATGGAACAGCTACTTTTGATAGATTTGAAATGAGAGTTCACAAGAGAATAATCGACATGCCTGCTCAAGATAGAGTTTTAAGGCCTTTAATGATGCTTAAAATCCCAAGAAGTGTACAAATTAAGATAGATATAAAGGAATAAGCTTATATTCTAAAATTTATTTTTAACTATATGACAAAAGTTGTGATTATTGGAGGAGGTTTTGCTGGATCTACTGTTGCTAAAATATTAAGAGGAAAATGCGATTTAACTCTAATAGACACTGAAGATTTTTTTGAATATACTCCTGGAATATTAAGAGTATTGGTTGAACCCGAACATTATAAAAAATTACACGTTAGACATAAAGACTATTTACCAGATACTAAAATTGTTGTTGGACATGTTAAAAAAGTATATGATAAGAAAGTAGAACTTACTAATGGGAAAAAAATATTCTATGATTACTTAATAATTGCTTCTGGAAGTAGTTATAATTCTCCAATAAAAGAAAAAGACACTTTTTTTGCCACAAGGGTTAAACACTTGCTTGAAGCTCATAAAAATATACGGAGATCTAAAAAAATATTTGTTGTTGGCGGTGGCCTTGTTGGAGTTGAACTTGCAAGTGAACTTGCAACACATTATAATGATAAGAAAATATTTTTAATTCACTCGACATCAAATTTAATGGAGAGAAATGACATTAAAACTAGAAAATATGCTGAAAATTTTCTTAGAAAAAATAATGTTGAAATTATATTTAATGAAAGAATAGTTAAAAAAAATAAAAAAAAGTTAATTTCCGATTCTAATAAAGAATACAAATATGATTCTGTTTTTTTTACTATAGGTATAAAACCTAACGTTGAATTTATGAAAGATAGTTTTTCAAGTTATGTTGGAAAAGGAATAGAGGTGAATGACTATTTACAATTACCAGATAAAAATAATGTATTTGTAGCTGGAGATGTATCTAATATTGTCGAAGAAAAAACAGCACAAAATGCTGAAAAACATGGAGAGGTTGTTGCACACAATATTTTATCAATTATTGAAGGTAAAAAAATGAAAAAATATAAGGCAAAGAAAAGAATAATGGTTATTTCACTTGGTAAAAAACATGGAGTTTTAGAATATAAAAAATTTGTTTTGACTGGACGTATTCCTGCTATTTTGAAAATCTTGATCGAAAAAATGGTTATGATGAAGTTTAGATAATACTTTTATAGAAAACAAATGTATAAATAATGTTTTTTTATTCTTGTTGCATGGATGAAAAAAAGAGTTTTTCTGAACTTATAAAAGATTTCAACAAGATGTATGGTCTTCCCGTTAATGATAAACCTTCGTTGCCTTCTTCTAAAAGATTGGAAAATTTTAGAAAGGTATTAGCGGAGGAATTTGAGGAGATAAATAAAGTAATAGATAAGTGTAAAGAAGCTTCAATGATTCTTAATAATGAGAAAGATAGTGTATTCCCTAGAGAAATGATTAATTCAGACTACATTGCTTCCGTATTAACTGAAATGACTGATTGGATAGGAGATATGATTGTCTATCTTACAAGCGAATCTACTAAATATGGGATAAATATGGATCAAGCACTTAGAATAATAATGGATAGTAACTTTAGTAAATTGGGTGCTGATGGTAAACCAATTTATGATGAAAGAGGCAAAGTAATGAAAGGTCCGAATTACTGGAAACCTGAGCCAAAAATTAAAGAATTTCTTAAAAAACAATTAGAAGAATGACATCCTGTGGCACACTAAGTGTGCTATTT
>CAYNAC010000058.1:0-4781 GCA_964395155.1 Candidatus Woesearchaeota archaeon | reverse complement strand
GAAATAATGGTTCCTTTGGGAAAGTCTGTTTTTGCGTCTGCTAAATTAGATGTTTCTAAAAAGTTTTTAGTGGATATTGGTGCTGGACATTTTATAAAAAAAGACATCTCTGAAACAAAATCTGTAATAGTTGAACAAGAACAAAGACTTCAATCATTTAAAGTTCAATTATCTTCGGAAATAGATAATATTGCAAACGAGCTTCAAAAATTAATTATTTAATTAAAAGTTTTTCAGAGATTTTTTTGCATTTTTTAGAAATTCTTTATGAGTTAAAATCCCTAATTCTGAAACTATAAATTTTATTTGTTTTTTAGGAATTAATTCAAAGGCATAGTTTTCAATAACAACACCTTTCGGAGATTTTTTCCATACTTCGTTTTTTGAACGTTTCTCGATAGTTATTTTTTTAGAAGAATATTTCCAAGAGTCTGTTACTATAAAAAGAGGTTTTTTGTAATCATGAGCAATTTTTGCAATAAGCCCACTACCAATTTTGTTAATAACTCCCTTTTTTGTTACTGCGTCTGCACCTAACATTACGATGTCTGAATTTTTAATATCTTGAAGAATTGCTGAATCTATAGAAGTTGTAACTTTTATGCCCGCTTTTGAAAGTTGTCTTGAAGTTATGTGTCCTTGGTATAATGGCCTAGTTTCTGTATTGATCACCGAAAAAACTTTTTTATTTTTTTTAGAAGATATTAATGCTTTAGCCAGAGTGTTTGAATGGCAATGAGTAAAGATTACTAAATTATTTTTAATTAATTTTTGAATATAATGATTAATAAATTCTTGAGCGTTTTCAAAGTGATTTATTACATTTTTTATAGACGATTTTTTAACAACATTTAATGAATTTACTAACATTGGTTCTGTTGGCCTTAAGTTTGTTAAAATTTTGATTGACTTTTTTGTAGGTTTTAAACAATAAGCATTTACTGCCGCCTTTGCAACATTTGTTGCGCCTTGAATTTTTAGAGATTTAATATCTTCGCAAATCTTTGAAAACTTGTCCATTTTTACTAATATCATACATCCAACATATATAAAAAGGTAAGTAACTTTTTTTGTGAGTGATGAAAGATGTTTGAAATGCTTATCAATCCTGCTAAAGCTGAAAGAAAACCTTGGGAAATGTTTTTTGTAGGAGTTTTTTATGCAAGTTTATCTATTCTCCTTGTGGAATGGATTTTCAAGAATGACCCTGTTTTGAGAGAAACTGCGGGAATTTTAGTAGTTACATTTACAGTCATGTTTTCTATTCCATTTATGTTTTATATGTTTAGAATTGAGGAAACTCGCTCTTCTGAAGATAGTGTGAGCTCATTTCAATTAATTAAAGACCATAGGAAAGCTCTATGGGCATTTATGTGGTTGTTTGTTGGGTTTGTACTTGGATTCTCATTTTGGTATATTTTATTACCAACCACTGAAAGTTTACAACAACAAGTGGGAACTTTTTGTTTAATCAATCAACCAAATAATGAAAAGTGTGTTGAAACTCTGACTGCTAAAGACCAGACAAGCCCTACGGCTTTTGCAACAAACAAAGAAAGATTGTTCTTGATTTTTGCAAATAATACTTATGTGTTAATATTCACGTTAATATTTTCTTTACTCTTTGGGGCCGGAGTGATATTTATTCTTGCATGGAATGCTAGTGTTATTGCCGCTGCAATTGCAATATTTACCAGATCCGATTTAAGTGCTCTTCCTGTCGCTATGTTAAGATATTTTGTACATGGTCTGCCAGAAATAGGAGCATATTTTGTAGCGGCACTTGCTGGTGGAATGATATCTTTCGCAGTAATTAGAAGAGAAATAGGTACTGAAAAATTCTGGAAGGTTTTGCAAGACTCCCTTAATCTAATAATCTTAGCAGTAATACTCCTTTTTGTATCTGCACTTGTAGAAGTTTTTGTTACTCCTTTGTTTTTTGTTTAAAAAATTTAGATGAATTAAGTTTAAATAAGATATTTTACAATTTAATGTATGGTGAATTTTGAAACTCAGAGAATTCTAAACCAGAGAAAAGAAAAAGTCATAGATTTTGTTAAATTGAAATTTAACTGGATAGTTTATTTTTGCCTTGCAATTATAGTCTATTTAGGGGTTTGGATTAGGACCCGCAACCTTTCAGGATTAAGAGACATAACCACAGGGGGATGGACATTGGGTCCTGATTTGGACCCTTTTTTATTTTTGAGGTATGCTAAATATATCGTAGAAAATGGAAGTTTGTACTCTTTAGATGTAATGAGGTATGTACCTCTTGGGATTCAAACAGGAGATTTTTCACTACACTACTATTCAATTGCGTGGTTTCATAAACTAGCCTTAATATTTGGAAGCAATTCTGTAGAGCAATCTGCATCAATATTTCCAGTATTTATGTTTAGTTTTACAATAATCGCATTTTTTTTACTTTCTAGAAAAATATTATCCGAATATTTGGGATTGAATTTTGCTAATATAGGCGCATTAATATCTTCTATTTTTCTAAGTGTATTTCCTTTATTTATTCCTAGAAGTATAGCAGGAATTCCAGAAAAGGAGTCTTATGCATTTTTATTTATGTTCTTAGCTTTTTATTTCTTGATTGAATCTTGGAATAATAAAAATCTAAGAAATAGAATAATTTTTGGAGTTTTGGCAGGTCTTTCTACTGCTTTTATGGCTTTAATATGGGGAGCATATTCCTATATTTTCTTTATAGTTGTTCCAGCATCTTTTATTAGCTTTTTAATAGGTAATTTCGAGAAAAAACAAATTATAAGTTACGGATCTTGGTTTATAGTTTCTGCAATAATAATGGTTTTATTTTCTAATAGATATAGTTTGATGACTACATTGACCTCGTTTGATAGAGGGTCTGCTTTTGCATTGTTACTGTGTGTTTGTTTTTACCACTATATATATCCAAAGTTTAACCGAAAAATTGAAGATTTAAAATCTCTATCTAAAATTCCTTCCAGATTAATGTCCACTATTGTATTTGGAATTGGAATGATATTATTAATATTTTTGACACTTGGGCCTAAATTTATAGTTGAAAGATTATTTGAAGTATATTCTAATTTTGTAAGGCCTGCAACTTCAAGGTTGATTCAGACAGTTGCTGAAAATAGACAACCTTATCTTGTAGAGTGGATGGGAAATTTTGGACCAAATATAGGAAAATTCTTTGTGTCTTTCTGGTTATTTTTAATTGGGGCGATCATATTGTTTTGGAAAACATTTGAAAACTTTTCTAAATCTGAAAGAGTTAAGTTAACTTTTTTCTTTGGATTGATGATATTTTTAATTATATTTACTAGATATTCTTCTGAATCTTTATTTAATGGTCAAAGCCTATTAAGCCTTATATTATATGGTGGAGGAATATTAGTATTTTTAATATCTCTTGGAATAATTTATTTTAAATCTTCTAAAAAATCAAATGTAGAAGAATATAATAAAATTAAATTTGAGTTTTTAATTTTGATGCTATTTTTATTTATAGCGTTAATTTCAGCTAGAGGATTTATAAGATTAGTAATGATTCTAGTTCCACCAGTATCAATTATTTTAGGCTATTTAGGAGCATTGTCAATTAAAAATATAAAAGAAGATTTCAGAATTAAAGCAAAAGGATATAATTTTATTTTGAATATTTTAATAATACTCTTAATTTTATTTTCTGCATATAGTTTCCTTAACTCAAGTAAAAATCTTGCTAATGGTTATGTCCCTTCTTCTTATAATCAACAGTGGCAAAAGGCAATGAGTTGGGTTAGAGAGAACACAATATCTAGTGCAGTTTTTGGACACTGGTGGGATTATGGATATTGGGTTCAGTCAATTGGAGAAAGAGCAACTGCTCTTGATGGAGGAAATAGTATTCCTTACTGGAATCACTTAATGGGTAGACATGGATTGACTGAAACAAACTTTGATAACTCTCTGCAATTCTTTTTTGCCCATAATATAACTCATTATCTGATAGACTCTACAGATATAGGCAAATATTCTGCATTTTCAACCATTGGGTCTGATCAAAATTATGATCGGCGAAGTTGGATACCTACATTGTTAAAGGATAATGCTCAGACGATTGAAAGAAAAAACACTACATTGTATGTTTATTCTGGTGGTAGTGCGATAGATAAAGATTTAAACTACAAATTAAACGGCACAGATATATTCTTACCTGAAGGTAAAACTTATTTAGCAGCTGTAATCTATTCTATAAATAAAGAAAATCAAATATCTGAATTATATGGAGTTTATGTTTTACAAGGTAAGACATATCAAATACCTTTAAGATATTACTTTGATTCAAATACTGGGTTAGTTGATAGAAAAATGGGTTTAGATGCCGGAGTTTTAATTTATCCGAGAGTAGTCCTAAATTCAGCAGGTGGAGGAGATATAGATTCAAGAGGAGCTATTTTATATTTGAGCCCTAAAGTCGTAAATAGTAACTTGGCAAAGTTTTATCTTTATGGTCAAGAGAATAAATATTTTAAGCTGGCTCATCAAGAAGATGACCAAATAGTAGATTTATTAAATAATCAAGGTTTTGAAGGAATAGATTTTGTCTTCTTTAATGAGTTTAGAGGTCCAATAAAGATTTGGGAAGTGTCCTATCCTTCAGACATTCATTTCAACCAATCTTATCTTGAAACAGATTATCCTGATTCTATAAGGTTAGCATGATAGACTTTAAGAATAAATTGGTCAGAGGTAGTCTTGTTCTTTTATTTTTAGTTGGAATATTTAATGTTCTTAATTTTTTA
>CAYNAC010000057.1:0-4973 GCA_964395155.1 Candidatus Woesearchaeota archaeon | reverse complement strand
CCTGCCGAAAGCATGCAAATAATTTCTGAGTTAAAATTCGAGAATTTTGTTAATGGAATTTATATAGAAAATAATAATTTGATAATTATAGAATCTTCTTATGGTTACGGGATTTATTTACCTGAAGAGTCCGATTTGCTTGCTGCAAAATTAATTGCCCCTGAAAATTCAAAATCTGAAACAAAGATTCATGTTTATGATATTACTAATGAATTAATTTATGCACCAGAATTACTTCAAACTTTTGTAACAGAAGGAAATTATTATAACTCTCGATTAATTGAAGGTCATGTTTACGTAATATCTAATAAATATATAGATTATTCTGATCCAGTGGCTCCGTTTTTTAAGGAAGGAGAAGATATGCAAGTTGCTTCTCTAAGTAAAATATATTATCCTGGGTACTATCAAAGTAATTTGGTGTTTACTTCAGTTATATCTATAGATGTTGATAAGTTGGAATATAATTGGGATGTATTTCTTATTGGTTCAAATAATGTTATTTATGTTTCCGAAGATTCTATTTATTTGGTTGGGTCTAAAAGTTATGATTATAATTCGGTACTTGAAGATTCTTTGAAATTAAATCTTGAGATATTGCCTACTGAATATAATAAAGATATAAAAGAAATACTGGATTCTAAAGAAGATTATTACATTAAATTTGAGAAAATTCAGAGCATTACTCAAAAATATTTTAATTCTTTGAACATTGAACAAAAAAAAGAATTTGAAGATAAATATCATGAAATTTATAAAAAATATTATTCTGAGATGTCTAAGATTTACGAAAAAACTTTAATTCACAAGATTAAAATTGATGGACTTGATATAGAATATTTTGGAAGCGGAGAAGTTTCTGGAAGCGTTTTGAATCAATTCTCTATGGATGAATTTAGAGACTATTTTAGAATTGCTACTACAACAGGAAATTCTTTTGGGAATGTTGATAGCTCGTTGAATCACTTATATGTTCTTGACGAAGATTTAGAAATTGTTGGAAAAGTAGAGGATTTAGCAGAAGGAGAAAGAATTTATTCGGCTCGCTTTTTGGGAGACAAGGCTTACTTAGTTACTTTTAGGCAAGTTGATCCTTTGTATGTAATAGACTTATCAAATTCTAAAAAACCTGAAGTTTTAGGATACTTGAAAATTACTGGTTTTTCAAATTATTTGCACCCGATAGGAGATGGTTTGTTACTTGGAATTGGTCATGAGGCAGACGAAGATGGTAGAGCAGAAGGACTGAAAATTTCTTTATTTGACGTTTCTGATTTCAACGATATTAGGGAGTTAGATAAATATGTAATTGAAAAGGATTATTCTTATTCTGATGCTGAGTATGAACATAAGGCAGTTTTGTACGACTCCAAACTTAGATTACTAGTTATTCCTGTAAGTTATTCTGAAAACTTAGGAAATAAATGGGATTATTGGCAAGGAGCTTATGTGTTTAATTTACTTGAAAATGATATAGTCCTCAAAGGAAATATTTCTCATGATTCTGAAAATAATGATTCATTTGATATAGGTTATGTCCAAAGATCTTTGTATATAGAAGAATTTCTTTATACTTTTTCTAATAAAATGATAAAGGCTAATGATGTTGAAAATCTTACTGAAATTTCTAAGGTAATATTTACTAGTTAGGGAGTGATTGATTTTTAACAATCCTTAAAAAGTCACTTTTGTCTTTAATTACATGCTAACAAAGAAGCAGTTATCTGAAATACGCGATCATCTTGAAAAGGCTCAAAATCCGATATTTCTATATGATAATGATGTCGATGGTCTTTGTAGTTATGTTATTCTGAGGAAATTTTTAGGTAGGGGAAAAGGCGTCGCAGTCAAATCTCATCCAAATATAGATATTAGATATGCTAAACGCGTGCAAGAGCTAAATGCAGATTATGTTTTTGTGCTAGATAGGCATAGTCTTGGAAATGAATTTGTAAATGAAATTTCTATGCTCGGTATTCCAATAGTCTGGATAGATCATCATGATGTTGGAAATGAAATTCACAAATATAATTTACTTTATAGGTTTAATCCTATGAAGAACAAAAAAAAGAGTTCTGAACCGACAACTTATTTATGTCATAGTGTCACGAAGCGTAACGAAGATAACTGGGTCGTTATGATGGGTTGTATTGCAGACCACTATTTACCTGATTCTCCATTAATAGAGAATTTTAAGGAAAACCATTTAATGTTTTGGGGAAAAAATATAACTCTTCCTTTTCAAGCTCTTTATTCCACTCCAATAGGTAAATTGGCTCGTGCAATCAGTTTTGGACTGAAAGATTCTATAAGTCATGTTGTCGAACTTCAGAATTTTTTAATTAACTGTAAAACTCCTAATGAATTAGAGCATAATTTGGATAGCGAGAGTTCATTTGCAAATAAATATAAGGAAATAATGAAAAAATATTCTTCTTTACTTTTTGAAGCTAAAAATAATGTTTTTGGTAAATTATTATTTTATAATTATGGCGGGCAACTTAGTATAAGTTCAGATTTATCAAATGAACTATCTTATATTTATCCAGAGCATTTTATTTGTGTGGCTTATAGTTCTGGACCAATTACAAACATTTCTTTGAGGGGTAAAAATGTTCAGAAGATTTTATCCGAAGTACTTAAAAAATTGAATAGCGGAACTGGTGGAGGGCATAAGGATGCAGTAGGCGCAAGAATAGATACTAAGGATTTGGAGGTCTTTAAAAATGAACTGGAGAAAAGAATATGACTTTCGAAGTCAAAATAGAAATATTTGGAAGAGTTCAAGGAGTAAGATTTAGGCATTTTATTAAAAAGACAGCAAACAAACTAAATATCAAAGGGTATGTCTCAAATAATCTTAGTGGTAGTGTTTTAGTTGTTGCACAAGGAGAAAAGAAAAAACTTCTAGAATTAATTGACGAAGTTCAAAAAGGTCCTTTATTTGCAAAAGTAGAGGGATTTTCTTATAATTGGAGAAAAAAAACAGATGAGTTTTATGATTTTAAAATTATTAGCGAGAAAGGTTTTATTCTTGACCAAAAATCTAGTCTAGTTAATCTTGGTAAAAAGATATTTGGCTTTGGTAGAATTATTCCTACTCATGTTGTGATAATTCCAGATGGTAATCGTAGATGGGCAAAATTTAATGGTCTTGAAGAATTAGAAGGTCATAAAAAATCAGGTGCATATGAAAATTTGAAAAATTTACTTGATGAAGTTAAAAAACTAAAAATAAGTTATTTCACTTTGTGGGGGTTTTCTACTGAAAACTGGAAGAGAAGTAAGAAAGAAATAGATTCTATATTCAAACTAACTGAAAATTTACTTCATGATGTAGAGAATGATTTGGTTAATCAAAAAATTAGGTTTAGACATTTAGGTAGGAGAGACAGGCTTCCAAAAAAATTAGTTGAGGCGATAGAATCTCTTGAAGAGAAAACAAAGAATTTTTCAGAGTATAATTTACAGATTTGTTTGGACTATGGTGGAAGAGATGAAATTGTAAGAGCTTTTAACAAGGCTTTAAAATTAGGAGTTTGTGAATTCAACGAAGACAATTTAAAAAATTATATGGACTCTGCAGGTATTCCAGACCCTGATTTGATAATAAGAACGTCTGGAGAAAAAAGATTAAGCGGGTTTATGCCCTATCAGTCAGTTTATAGCGAATTTTATTTTATAGATATCCATTTTCCAGATTTTAAGCCAGAACACTTGAGAGAGGCTGTCGAGGAGTTTTCAAAAAGGAAGAGAAGAATTGGGGGGAATTAAATTAATATATTTTAATTAACTCTTATTTTCATGGATTATTCGGTTGAATACACTTTATATTGTGGAAGAATTGTAGGTTTGATGAACTTTGGAATTAGAAAGACGCGACAACTTAATCATCGATTAGTTTTTTCACCTTCTGATTTAGGAGATATTGTCGAAGAGGCAAAACAATTAGTTAAGGGTTATATTATGGGTGCTAAATGTTTACCTAACCCTCAAGATAATTGTGTTAGGGCAGTGTTAAATAGGATTATAGGTGAAGATGGTAGGGAAGTGCCATTTGAAGAAAATTTAGAAGTAATAGTGACGAGAGAACAAATTATTGCTAGTCGCTTAAGTAATTAACTTAATATATTCATTATTTTTATTCTTAGTATGAGTAAATTAAAGTGTGGTCTTGAGATTCATGCTTATCTTTCGACCAAGCAGAAATTGTTTTGTAGTTGTAAATCTTCTAGAGTAAGGGGACTAGAGCCAAATACTCTGATATGCCCTATATGTACTGGACAACCAGGAGCTAAGCCTATGGCTCCAAATTTAGAGGCTATTAA
The DNA here is from genome assembly GCA_964395155.1 of Candidatus Woesearchaeota archaeon. Taxonomy (GTDB): domain Archaea; phylum Nanobdellota; class Nanobdellia; order Pacearchaeales; family GW2011-AR1; genus SICU01. The sequence goes on along the minus strand of CAYNAC010000057.1, from coordinate 645 downwards.
AAAAGCCACACAGATTGCTTTGTTACTAGAATGTGAGATTAGCCAAAAAATTTCTTGGATGAGAAAACATTATGATTGGCCAGATTTACCTAAGGGGTATCAGAATACTATGAGTGGAGCACACGCTGTTCCTCTGGGAATGAATGGAGAGTTTGAAGGAATTAGCATAAGTAGTATGCACATTGAAGAAGATCCTGCTTCCTGGGATCCGAAGACAGGTGAAATAGATTATAATAGAAGTGGATTGCCTCTTGTTGAAATAGTTACTGCTCCTGAATTTAAATCTGCAGAAGAAGTTTATGATTGGGTTGGTAAATTAGTTCACGCTTTAAGTTATTTGAAAGCAGTTGATACAAATGCTGGGGTGAAAGCAGATGTTAATGTTTCTTTAATTGATGAACTTGGAAAACAAAAAACTCAGAGAGTTGAAATTAAGAATATCACTTCTATTGAAGCGATGAAATCTGCTATTTTATATGAATTTGAAAGGCAAGTGAAAGAAGGGAGTGTGCGTGAAACACGTAGATTTGACGAAGCTAAAAGAGTTACTATGCGAATGAGAGGAAAAGAAGAAGCAGATGATTACAGATTTATAGTTGACCCTGATTTAAACTCTGTAGTTTTATCTAAGAGTTTCATTGAAGA
>CAYNAC010000056.1:0-5002 GCA_964395155.1 Candidatus Woesearchaeota archaeon | reverse complement strand
AACTCATTTTTCCTCCTAATTTGCATAAACAGGACCTAGTTCTAGTCCGCCGATTTTAGCTTTTTTAAGGTAGTTCTCTTCTATCTTTTTGTATCTCTTAGCAGTATCTTCAGATACTGAAGGTTTTACTTTTATTAAAGCATTATCAAAGTCTTTAAGAGTTATGAATTTGCTATTTATGTCTTTTCTTAAAGCAATTATTGCTGCTTCTCTGACAAAATTTTCTAAATCTGCTCCGACAAAACCTTCAGTTTTTTTAACTAAATAATGTATTAATTTTTCTCTATCTGATAGTTCACTAATTTCATATTTTGTTTTTTCTTCTTTAACTCCTTCTTTATTTGCTATTGATTTTACTAAATTGTTTTTTGATAAAGATTCGAATTTTGCTTCTTTTCCGAAGTATCTTTCTATTTCTTTTGCTTCTTCTTTTTCAAGAGTTATAGGCATTTTTTTGGTATGTACTTCTAATATTTTTTCTCTACTTTTATCGTTAGGAATGTCAACTAGCAAGATTCTGTCAAATCTTCCTGGGCGCATTAATGCAGAGTCTAACATATCAGGTCTGTTTGTTGCTCCAATAACAACTACGTTTTTTAAGTCTTCAATGCCATCCATTTCAGATAACATTTGATTTAGGACTCTTTCGGTAACTTTTGAACCCATTTCCATTCCTCTTTTTCCAGCTAACGCGTCAATTTCGTCAAAGAAAATTACACAAGGTGAAACTTGACGGGCTCTTTCGAAAACTTTTCTTACTCCTTCTTCGGATTTTCCTACCCACATAGATAATAAGCTAGGACCTTTGATGTTGATGAAATTTGCTTCTGATTCTTTTGCTACTGCTTTAGCTAGAAGTGTTTTACCTACACCTGGTGGACCATAAAGTAAAATTCCTTTTGGAGCAGATATTCCCATTCTTTCAAAACTTTCTCTGTGTTTAAGTGGCCACTCGACAGCTTCACGTAATTCTTGTTTTATCGAATCTAATCCCCCTACATCATCCCATGAAATATTCGGAGTTTCGACTAGAACTTCTCTCATCGCAGAAGGTCTTACAACTTTAAGAGCTTCCTCAAAATCTTCTTTACCAATAATCATTTTTTCCAAAGCTTCTTGAGGAATTTCTTTATCTTCGTCTAAGTTTAAATCAGGTAATGCTTTTCTTAAGACACACATTGCTGCTTCCTTTGCCAAAGATTCTAAATCTGCTCCGACGAACCCGTGAGTTTTAGAGGCTAAATAATCTAGATTTACTTCTTTTTTCATAGGCATCGCTCTAGTATGAATTTTAAGAATGTTTAATCTGCCTTTTTTGTCTGGAATGGAAATTTCTAATTCTCTGTCAAATCTTCCTGGTCTTCTCAATGCAGGGTCAATTGAATTGATTCTGTTTGTTGCTCCTATTACAATTACTTTTCCTCTTGAATTAAGTCCGTCCATCATAGTTAATAATTGAGAGACTACTCTTCTTTCTACTTCTCCTTGAGTTTCTTCTCTTTTTGGAGCTATTGCATCTATTTCATCTACAAAAATAATTGAAGGTGCATTTTTTTCAGCTTCTTCGAAAATATCTCTTATTTTCTTTTCGCTTTCACCATAAAATTTAGACATTATTTCTGGTCCGTTTAATAAAATGAAATTTGCTTCGGATTCGTTTGCTACTGCTTTGGCTAGAAGTGTTTTACCTGTTCCTGGTGTTCCATGAAGTAAAACTCCTTTAGGAGGTTCTATTCCTAGACGATCGAAAACCTCTGGATGTTTAAGAGGAAGTTCTACCATTTCTCTAATTTTTCTAATCTCTTCAGTTAAACCTCCGATATCTTCATAAGTTACTTCTGGAATTGATTCTTCTTCCATATTAGTAGCTTTAGGATTTACTGTTAGCTCGGTATCTTCAGTGATAATTACTGCTTGGGATGGATTTGTTGAAACTATTTTAAATCTAATATTTTGAAAACCCATTCCTCCAAGACCTGCTCTAAATAAATCTTGGAAATCTTCGAGAGCTTCATTTAAGTCAATTAAATCTTTTCTTCTTTGAGCTCCTCCTAAAGAAACGATGTCTCCTTTGATAACGGATCTACCTAATAGTCCTGACTTGAAAGCTTCTGGATCTCCTTGAACCATTATTCCTGGTTGAGCTGGAGCGATTGTTATTTTTTTAGCTGGTTTGATTTGAGCTTTTTTTATTGAAACTTTTTCTCCTATTCCTGTTTTTGCGTTTTTTCTTGTTAGCCCGTCTATTCTAATTATGCCCTCTCCTATATCTGCAGGATATGAGCGATCGATTATAGCAACCGTTTCTCTTTCTCCTTGAATTGAAACGATGTCTCCTCTGTTTAAACCAAGTGCGCGCATTACTTCGGTGTCGATTCTAGCAATTCCTTTATATGCATCATCTTGTAATGCTTCCAATACTTTAAGTTTGATTAATTTTGGTTGTTCAGGCATTTTATATCCACTCCTCTCTAACTCTGTCTCCAAATCTTAGGCTTAATTTATGCATGTCTTCAAAACATAATTTTACCATGTTGTCCATTATTTTTTCTTGATGTTGGATGAACTCTACAATTTCTTTTGGGATGCTTATTGCATGGCTGTTTCCGACAATTCTTAATTTGACATTGTAAGTTTTGTCTTTTAAGTTTTTGAAGTTTTCCATGTTGTTTAAATCTGCAGGGTGAATTATAGACTGGTTGCAAGGTTTACAAGATACGGCTCTTAATTCTAATCCGTTTTTATTAACTATTGTTTTTTCCATCTTGTTGTTACAAGTTCTGCATAATATAGTGTTGTCAAATATGTCTGCCATGTGTATATTTTATGTATATACGAAAAGGGATATACTATTTAAATATTTCTATGTTTTTTAAGTGTTGTTAGAAAAACAAATTATATTCTTTAACATAATTCTTTTCGAAATCGCTTATTAGTGGATCTTCTAAAATAGATTTTCTTTCTATTGTGAATCCATTATATGGAATAAATACGCTTTTGGTTTCTTCTTTACCAGGGATTTTTACTTTTAATGTTTCAAATGGATTCATCAAAGTTATTGCATTAATTGGTTTTCTTAATCTTCTATTTTTCAATTCTTGTAATTTTATTCCATCTATTAAAGGTAAAAAACTTAGATTAAAAGTATCATCTTTGAATATGTCCAATATGTTTTGCCCTTCCTTAATTCTTGCATCGTGCCAATAAGGTAAAGTTATAACATCTCTTTCGCAAAAAGGTAGAGTTTGTCCAGATGCGCTTGATAGTTTAATTAGTCTTGATTCTTTTCCTGAAAGTCTTGCTTCTCCGACTAAGATTGAGAGAGCTCCAGTTCTAAATCTCAAATACACTTCATCTTTCATAGAAATCTGGAAAAATATTCTTATTTAAAGACTTCGATTTAGTAATCGCTTGAAGATTTATTTTAATTACATTTTTAAACATCTATTTATCAATATTAACGTGAATAAATTTTTTAAACAGATAAAGAGGTTTTGGGCATTTCTTAAAGAAGATACTTGGAAATCTTGGATAGTTTCACTTGTTTTGGCATTTATTTTAATTAAATTTATTTTATTCCCATTTTTAAGTTGGGTATTCGCGACACCTCTTCCTTTGGTAGTAGTCGAGAGTTGTTCTATGTATCATCAAGATAATTTTGAATCTTGGTGGGATAGAAATGGTCTTTGGTATGAACAGCATGGGATTGACAAGGAAGAGTTTTCTGAATCTTTTAAGAACGGACTCAATAAAGGAGATATTGTTTTAGTTTCTGGTCGTGGAGATTATAATGTCGGAGATGTTTTGATATTTAATTCTCAGTATAAGTATCCATTGATACATAGGATTGTGAGAGTTGACCCATACGATACAAAGGGAGATAATAATTTTGCTCAACTTCCAGGAGAGCTTGGAATTGAGGAGGATCAATTTGTTGGGAAGGCTGTTGTTCGAGTGCCAGGACTTGGTTGGATAAAACTTATATTTTTCGAGGCTGCTAAACCTAAAGACCAGAGAGGATTTTGTAGATAATTAAAAACCTACCTTTAAAGAAGAAATAAATGAAGTTATAAAAATATTTAAAATGACTTCCAAACTATTCATTTCATCTTTAAATCTCATGGAATATTGCCTAACTAAATCTTGTGATTGGTGTGAGGGAAGATGAAATTGAATTTTTTATGGTTGGTTGCTGGAGGATTATATACTTTAGGAATTATCTGGAAGGGCTATAAATATAATGGAAATCCCATTTTTGCAAATTATAATGTTTGGTTTTGGATTTTAGCTAATGTAATGTTTATTGGAGCTTATTTTTTATATAAATATGAAAATAACTAATTTCTGTGTAAAAAGTAACTATATTCAAAGACCATTTACACAAAGCCTTCAAAACCGAAACATTAATATACTTTTGACTAATGTATTTTTATCTTTGGAGATTTAATGGAATTTTGTTCAAAATGCGGTGGAATTATTCTTATTGAAGATGACAAAGATTCTGCTTGTGTAAAGTGTGGGTATAAATATAAGGGTAAATTAAAGCTTTCAGCTTCTGAAAAAATAAATATTCCTGAACGTGTTGCTGTTGTTAATGAATCTAAAATGAATACTCGTCCTATTGTGGAAATCAAGTGTTCATCTTGTAAAAATAAAGAGGCTTATTTTTGGACAATGCAGACAAGGTCAAGTGATGAATCTGAAACTAAGTTTTACAAGTGCACAAAGTGTGAACATACATGGAGAGTTTACAGATAGTTCTATTTTAGTTATAGCTAATGTTTAAAAAACCAGTTTTGTTTTGTTTTTTAGAATTTATTTTCTGAACTACGGCCTCGTAGCTCAGCCTGGTTAGAGCACCGGCCTTTTAAGCCGGGTGTCGGGGGTTCAAATCCCCTCGAGGCCATTTTGAATAAAGAGGGATTTGAACATCTTAGTGAAACTTGAAAAATAAAATATATTTTCATCCTCTCTTGCTCGACACTCCTCACAGGCTCGGAGA
>CAYNAC010000055.1:0-5234 GCA_964395155.1 Candidatus Woesearchaeota archaeon | reverse complement strand
TGATAAAAGGTATAGTGGAGACTATTACTTTGCCTTCATTGATCAACTTAGACTACGCTGACGTTTCAGCAATTATGAAGGGAGGTGACGTTGCAGTTATTGGAGTAGGAGAGTCTGATAGTTCCATGAGAGTTGAAGAGGCTGTAAGACAGGCTCTTACACATCCTTTGTTGGATGTAGATTATCGTGGAGCAACTGGAGCTCTTATCCACATTACTTGTGGTCCTGACTTTAAGTTAGATGAGTTCTCGAACGTAGGAAACTTAGTTACTGAGAATTTGAGCGGCGAAGCGCAGGTCATCATAGGTGCACGTATTAACAAGGAATTTGGTTCTAAAGTACGAGTTATAACAATTATGACAGGGGTTAAATCTCCTTATGTACTTGGAAAGGAATTAGCTTCCTCTATGGATAACCACAGAGGTGGAAAATCTGAGATGTCCGATTTAGGCATTGAGATATTCCGTTAATAAAAAGTAGTTTTGTTTTTATTTTTTTATTTTATTGATAGTTTTTTAAACTATTATTTTGACTAATATTTATGAAGAGACTTATAATTACGAGACATGGAGAGACTTTAGAAAACGCTTCAGGCATTATTCAAGGTCATCTACCTGGAACATTATCCGCTCTCGGAATTGAACAAGCAAGGAAACTTGCTTTAAGGTTAAAAGACGAAAAAATAGAATATATATTTTCAAGTGATCTTACTAGAGCTCTAGATACGGCAAATCAAATAAGAAAATATCACTCAAATGCTATTTTTGTGCAAACAAATGAGCTAAGAGAGAATTATCTCGGAGCATGGCAAGGTAAAACAAAGAGAGAACTGGGAATTACAGAGGGCTATAGACCACCTCTACCATTTGATGCAGAAACTAGAGATCAGATATACTTAAGGGCTAGAAAATTTTTAGAAGATTTAAGAAATGACTATAATGGTAGGAATTTATTATTGGTAGGCCACAATGGAATTAATAAGGCTCTACTAGCTGTTCTAATGGAAAGAGCTTCTGAGGATGTAAAGAACATAGAAACTCAACATAACACTGGAGTCAACATTTTCGAATTATCTGGCAAGTCTTATATACCTTTAGTTTTAAATTGTATAGAGCATTTAAGTTAGTTTTATTTTTAATTTACATATGTGCTTGGATCTTTGAAAGGGTATTTTTTTGGTTTGTTTTTTACATCCCATTTGTCCCAGAAAATTTTACTTTCTAAACTTGTTTTTCTTTTTTTCTTTAGATTTTTTGATTTTGCATAGCCTAGAGGGATTATGGCTTGAATTTCAAAGTTTTGAGGTATTTTGAATTTTATTTTCAACTCATGTTCTGCAAACGCTCCTACCCAACATGAGGCTATTCCTTGGTCTGTTAAGGATAAGAGAATGTTCTCTATTGCCGCTCCTGTTTGCTGTGCCGAATAAGTTATTCCTCTTTCTTGATAAATTTCTTCTAGTTTTTTAGATTCTGAACATACTAAAATTATCCAACTTGCTTGAGAGACCCAGAGTTGTTGAGAAAATTCTGCTATGTAATTTTTGTTTTCTTTACTTTCCACTATTATAAATTTTAAATTGTTAATATTTCCTGCAAATGGAGCATGGTTTGCAGAATCTATTGCTTCCAAAACAGCATCAATTTTTACAGGTTTATTAGAAAACTCTCTTACAGATGTTCTTTTTAATATTGCTTCCTGTGTTTTCATAAATATAATTAGTTACTTGTGTATAAAAATATTGTTAGTAGTAGATTTCTCCTCCTCCGAGTAATATTTTTGATTTTGTGTAAATTACTGCAGATTGTCCTTGAGCTAGACCTTCTATTGGCTTTTGCAATTTTACATTTAGTTTTTCTTTAATATTTTCTATTTTTGCCGGAATTAATTTTCCTAAATGTCTTAATCTTATTAAAACTGATGATGTTTTTGATTTTTGAGACAACCAATTTACTTTTTTTATCTTAAATTCTTTTCTCTTTAATATTGGATGGTTTTTCGGAGCAATTGTTAATATGTTATTTTTTATGTCTTTTTTTGCAATATATAATTTTGATTTTACCATATTTTTATAGATATTATCTACAACTACATCATCGTTTTCTCTGATTCTTTCTCCTATCGTGTAAAACATTATTCCGTCGTGTTTGCCTATTATTTTGCCTTCTGGGTTTTTTATTATTCCTTGTTTGTTTTTAATTTTTTGTTTAAGAAATGATTTTACGTTAATGTTTCCTATAAAACATAGTCCTCTTGTGCCTTGTTTGTCCCAGTTTTGGAATTTGTTAACCTTTGCTATTTTTCTTATTTCTTTTTTAGTATAATCTCCTATTGGGAATAATATTTTTTCTAAATACTTTTGTTTTAAACCATATAAAAAATAAGATTGGTCTTTGGATGTATCTTTAGGTATTTTTAGTAAGTATTTGCCTTTATTTTTTATTTTTTTGATGTAGTGTCCAGTTGCTACGAATTTACATCCAAGTTTTTTAGCAACTTTTAGTAGATAAGGGAATTTTATTATGTTGTTACATGCAGAATCTGGATTAGGAGTTAGCCCTTTAGAATATGATTCAAACATTGGTTTTATTACTAAATCATTATATTCTTTTTCGTAATTTAATTCTATCAACTTTATATTTAGTTGAGATGCTATCTTTTGGGCACTTTTTTTATCTTCTAGCCAACTGCATTCCCCTGTTAATTTGCTTTTTTCTTGTGAGAAACATTTCATGAATGCTCCTATGACTTCATAGCCTTTTTTTTGAAGCAAAAGCGCCGCTACTGCCGAATCTACTCCTCCTGAAAGGCCTAAAAGCACTTTGTTTTTCATGTTTAATTTAGTTTAATCTTCTTTATAAAATTAGAACGTCCCCTGCTGGACTCGAACCAGCGACCCCGCGGTTAACAGCCGCGTGCTCTACCTGCTGAGCTAAGAGGACTTGTAAATGAGAGCATTTTAATCTTATTTAAATCTTAGTTTTATGCAGATTTTATGTTTCAATACTGGTTGAAATATTTAATGTTAAATTTTTTTAGTTAGAAATTATCAAATGTTCTCATAAAATTATGGACTAAATCATTGGAAGGACATATTTTTTATCTAACTTTAACTATTACAACCCTAAATCTTTGGTGCGGAGTAAAATTAAAAAAAGGTTTTATAATAAATGTTCTAAAATTATTTGATGCTATACTTGTTTTTTTACAAATTTTTAATACTAGTTGAAATCTCCGACATTTATGTTGGAGTTAGTATTTTGGAGATTATCAACTGTAATCCCAAAACTACAAACAAACCACACACTTTAGTGTGTGGTAAAACTCATCAGAGTTTTGTGATTTTTTAATTTGTCAGAAAATTATTTTTTATAAAATCTAAAATTTATTAAATTATTTTTCTCGACGGATAAAATTTTTGATAAAAAATAAAATTTTATTTTTTTGAAAAAATTTGCAAACTTTTAAATATAAGTGCAACTTAATTTAATTAAAGAGGTATTTATTGTGATGAAGAAAAAAGCTAAGAAAACTGCAACTAAGAGATCTTCTGCAAAGAAGTCTTCTAAGAAAAAAGCTAAGCGCAGGTAATCTTAACTTAATTTTTATATTATTTTTATTTTTTTATTTTCGTTTTTCTTTGAGTGTTTATTTTTTCTAGGTATCTGTAAGCATTTGCTTGCTTTGTTCCTTTGATTATGTTTGATACTGCGACTAATGCGCTTTCAGATATGTTTGCAGGACCTATTATTCCTACTTGATTATCGCTGATTACTATGTCGCATTTGGTTATTTCTTCTATTGTTTTTTTGGTTTTTCCGTGAGTTCCTATTAATCTACTTCTTACGACTTCTAAATTTTTTGTATTTGCATAATCTTTTATGTTTATTTTTATAAAATTTATTTCTTCATCTAAAACTTTAAGTGCTTTTTCTACTGAAAAACCTAAACTTAACGCATCAAATACTCTTTGAGCTTCGTATTCATCAAAAGGTTCTGCTTGAAGAGTTAGAGTTTTGTTTTTTAATTTAATTTTTCCTTTTAATTTTTCCTCTAGACTATCTCTATTTCTTAATATTTCTTTTATGTTCTTAATTTCTATAGAAATCATTTTAGAATTCTGCCGTTAGAGAATTTAATAATCCTTTCTTTTTTAATTGAGTTACTTCGTTAGGTTTGTATTTGTAAATTATATCTCCTTTTTCTTTGTCAAAGTCCCAAGGTTTTATTAAAACAATATCTTTCGGTCTTAGCCATAATTGTCTTTTGTATTTTCCAGGAACTCTACAATTTCTTGTTTTTCCATCGGTTGCAAGTACTTCCATTCTATTTCCCCCATATCTTTGAACAATTGAACCTATGAGTTCTCCGTTTTTTGGCCAACGAGCTCTTACAAAACCTTCTTGTTCTTGTGGCGTTTCTTCTGAATCTTGAGATTCATCTAAGATTTCTTCGAAATCTCCGAATTCGTTTTCTTCTTCTTCTTGCATAGTTTTCTTTGGCTACGCAGGGTTTTAAAATCTTGCTATGTGATTAGGTTTTAGAAATTGGATATTTTTATTAAAATTGTTAATTAACAATTAACACAAAAGGAATATTTTTTACTTTTGATACGTCTTCTTTGTTTATTATTCCTGCTTTTACTGCTACTTTGATAGATTCTTTGCCTACAATATTAAATGTAGAACCTTCGTCGAATTCATATTTCATTAACTCGAATGTTTTTTCTTTCGACATTAACTCTCCTTTGTAGAATGATTCGGTTATCTGGAGCAGTTTTATGCCTTCAGTAAACTTCTTACCTAGTAGATTTTCATCACAAATTGCAACTACTTTCCTTGAAGACGAGTGGATTTTTACCCACATTTTAAAAAATTATTAAAAATAAAATTTAGATTTACTTTAATTTTGCAGCAGTATCTTTACTTACTACTTTCCAGCATTCATGTGTGCCAGCTGGAGATTTTGCAACGATAAAGAATCTTCCGCTTTTCTCTACAAGTTTATATGTGTCTGTGCTAAATTTACTTTTAGTTTTAACATCATAAAACTCTTGTTTTGGTTTTGCCATATTTGACCTCCAATTGACTTAATTTTAACTGCGTTTTAAATGTTTTGATAGGCATGGTCTTGCACATATATGTAAATTCTGATTAAATGTTATATTTTAAATGGAATGTTTTAATACTAGTTGAAATCTCCAACATTTATGTTGGAGTTAGTATTTTGGAGAT
>CAYNAC010000054.1:0-5286 GCA_964395155.1 Candidatus Woesearchaeota archaeon | reverse complement strand
CCTTGCATATACCTAAACTTGTTAATGATATCTTTGTAAGTTCTAACTTCTAGGTGATGTAGTGCAGGAGGAGCGTTAGCTGTAGGTGGTCCCTCTAGAAAACTGAATAGTTTTTTTCTTTTAGGATCGTCTTTTACCCTCTTTAGAATATCTTTTTTGCTTAATTTTTGAGAAGCTTTTCTTTCAATTTCCTTAAAATCATACATACTAATACTCCCTTAAAACTACTTTTTATATCTTACTTTATTTATTTCTTTCTTTTGCCCATCGTTTATCATATCTTTTTAGAACACTTATGTATGAAACAATAGAAATAAAACCTAGGCTTAAAGTCATAACTTCGTTGAAAAAAGAAAAAATAATCATTAGAGTGAAAGAAATCTCACACAGCAATTTTATATAAATGAAACCTTCAATTAACTCATCATAAGCTAACTTAGATATAATAATTCCAGTTGGGATTGCGAGTAAAAGTGTTAATATTAAATAAACCATTTAATCTATTAAAAAATCGTCGTTGTCCCATAATTTAATTAAATCTTTAGAGTCAATTATTCCAACTATTTTATTTTTTGAATCCACGACAGGGAATATTCCTATGTTCTTATCTCTTGCAATTTCTATTGCCTTTTTGATAAGATCATTATCTTTTAAGATAATTACCTTTTTAGTCATTATTTCGTAAACATTTTTTGATTCTCCAAAATATTTTACTAAATCATGATTGGTTACTATTCCTAAAATATTTCCTTCTTTCTCCACTATAAGACTATTTATTGAATTTTTATTCATTAACCTTGCAGCATCAGCCAATTTCATGTCTCTTTCAATGACTATAGGCTTTTTCATCAAATCCTTTATTTTCATATCTTTATAAAAATCTAGAGTTTTATAATCCTTTCTTAATGCTCACATCTAGTTGAGGGAAAGGTATAGATATTTTGTTTTTATTTAAAGCGTTATAAATTAGAGTATTTGCTTCATCTATCGCACTCCATTTATTTTCATAACTATCTACATAGAAATAGGCTTTAAAATTTAGAGAAGAATTAGCCATTTCTAAAAACCTTACATTTGGTTCTGGTTCTTTAACAAAATGTTTTACTTTTTTTATTTCACCCATTACTATTTTTTTTACTTTTGAAATTTCAGTTCCGTATGCGACGCTAAATGGAACTACCACCCTGGTTTTTGGTTCTGGTTCTGCAACATTTTGAATTTTACTATCTGCAATTTTGCTGTTTGGTATGATGATTAATTCATTGTCAAAGGTTAATATTTTTGTGCTTCTCAATCCTACATAAAATACCTTTCCTTTAGTTTCACTATCTAGATAGATTAAGTCTCCTACTTTTACCGTTTTGTCGAGTATTATTGATATTCCTGAAAAAATATTTGCTAAAGCTGGTTGGAGTGCAAGAGCCACGGCAAGTCCTGCTATTCCTAGAGCTGCAAGAAATGGCCCTATCTCAACACCCCATATATCTAAAATATAGAGTAATGCTAGTGCTACAAGCAAAACTTGAATTAAACTGTGCAAGAGACTCATTAAACTCTCTCTTGCTGATGAAGATTTACCCATAGATTTTTTCAAAACAACAAAAAGAACTACATCTATAAAATAATAAATAACAAAAGCTAAATTTATTATTATAAATGAGGTTATTATGTTCTCGAATATATTTGAAGTATTTTGTGCGAGAGGAATTTCTTCAATCGCAAATCTAATTCCAACTAAAAGAACCCATAAGGTTATGGGTTTTGAGGCTTTTGCGACAAACTTGTCATCTATATCTGTTTTAGTTTTAGAAGTTAACCTTAAAAATATTTTTTCTATGATTATCATTACAAATCTCAAAACAGAAAATACAATTAGTAAAATTAAAAGTGCTCTTATATACGGATTAGATATATAATTTTCAAGTCCAAAAGTCATTTTATACAAATTCAAAACTCTCTCTTCTTATATAACTTTTGCTTTATTAATAACAATTTCTTCTATTGGTCTGTCTTCATCATCTGTTTCAACTCTTGCAATTTCATCTACAACCTCTAATCCTTCAATAACTTTTCCAAAGACAGGGTGTTTTCCATTTAATCCATTATTGTCAACTAAATTGATAAAAAATTGACTTCCTCCTGTGTTTGGCCCTGCGTTGGCCATTGAAATAGTTCCTCTAACGTTTCTGTCTAATTCTGTTGCCGTAAATTCATCTTTTATTTTATATCCTGGACCTCCTCTTCCTGTACCAGTTGGGTCTCCGCCTTGAATCATAAAACCACTTATCACTCTGTGGAATATAACTCCGTCATAAAATCCATCTTTTACAAGATTTACAAAATTGCCTGCAGTTATTGGCATTTCTCCAGTATATAATTCTAGAACTATGTCTCCTTTACTCGTTTCTAATAAGACTTTGGTGTGTTTTGAAACTATCATGTTGCTTGCCACAATTACTAATATTAGAAAGACAAAAGAGATTATTAAAACCTTTTTGTACTTCATTTGGTAAGAAAAAAAAGATAATTTAAATAACTTTCCAAATGGATAACTTACACAAAAATAATTTTGTGAAATTATTTAGAAACTTTAACTGCTTTAGGTCCTTTGTCTCCCTGTTCAACTTCAAAGCTAACTTCATCGCCTTCGCGAATAGAAACTCCTGAACTTAATCCAGTGACATGAACAAAGTATTGGCTACCATCTTCTCCGATTATAAAACCAAAACCTTTCATTTCGTTAAAAAATTTTACTTTTCCTTTCATTTTCACTCCTTACAATTATAATCCTGTTTCATTTCTCTCTTCATCAATTTCTTCTTCATCATCGACAATTTCAAGGCTTTCTAATACTTCTAATATTTTGTCTAGTTTAGAATTTATTTTATCTAGCTGAGTAGAATTGTTTTGTGAGTCAGAATTAGACTTGCCTTCTCTTGAGTCGTTTTGCCTAAAACAATCACTACAAAGAACTGGTTTGCTTCCAGTTGGCTTAAAAGGAACTTGACAATCATTTCCGCATTTTGTACATGTAACGTCGTGCATTTGAGGTCTTTGTGAATTTCTATTTCTATCAAAATTACCGCCTTGGCGTCCACCACCAAAACGACCTCTAGAGTTGCCTCTATCAAATCCTGGACGTCCGCTTGGTCTAAAATTACTCATGAGATTCTACAAGAACTACCCATTATAAAGCTATGTATTAAAACAATTTTAATAGTTTGATTTAGCTAGTTTAAAGACAAAGTTTTTTAAAGTATTTTTTAAAGAGAATAATATGAAAGAAAAAAAAGAAGATGATTTAAAAAAATTGGAAGAAGAAATAATTAGGATTGGACTTAAGATAGCTAAAAGGGGAGAGGGAGCACTTTTTGTTATAGGTCAAATAGATTATAATCCTTTAGTTACTCAAAGTGTACCTCCATTTAAAGTTGTAGAAAATCCAAAACTCTTGGAATCTTTAGCATTAATGGATGGAGCAATTATTATTGATGAAAATGGTTTTATGAGGTCTTATGGAGTTATGGTAAAATCTACTAAAACTTTTTTGAATTTTGGAACAAGGCATAGTGCTGCGATGACTGCTTCGAAAGGAAATAATATTGCCATACTTGTTTCTGAAGAAGACAAAAAAGTAAGAATTTTTAGGGATGAAAAAATGATTATGCAAATAGATGCTTTAGAAAAAAATGTAGAACAATCTGTTTCTAATGCAGTTAATCTTTTAGAATCCGTTGGTGCTGGAGCTCTTGGAGCAATAGGAACTGGAATTTTAGTACCTACTTTGGGTTTAGCAATGCTTCCAGGAATAGTTATTTTTGGTTCTGCTTATTATTTAACAAAATTATTAACTAATAAATTTAAAAATTAAATTAAGTTTAATATAAAATTATAATTTGAGGAATCTAGGCCAAAATTTATTGTCCCATTAGCCCAAAGAATTAGTAGTATTCCTAATGCGATCATTATTAGACCTATAAACAACCTCATCCATTTTTTCTGTTTGTCCTTCCATTTTTTGACAGATTTTGTGGAAACTCCTAAAGACACCATCAAAAGTATAATTATTAGAGGTAAAACAAAAATAAAATTGTAGAGGAACAATAACCAAAATACTTCCATACTAAATCCAATCTTTGCAAGCAAAGTAGTTATAGCGAGATATGGTCCTCCAGTACATGGGAGCTCGACTGCGGCGACGAATATTCCAAGAATAACTGCTCCAGGAATAGAAACATTTTTCATCATTTTCTTTATCTGCTTTGCTCTTTTAACTGGAATTGCTAAAGTTATTCCTTTTCCGTACCAGAAGAAATCTTTTGCTTCAATAACTCCCAGAATTATGACAAGAAAACCTACTATCCAACTTAATTGCTCGGAAATATTAAACTTCTGAATAAATGCTAAGAGTCCAAATCCCGCCGATAGATATGTGATAAAAACGGCCATAATATATATTGAACCTACTTTAATCATTTTTCCTTTGTCTTTAGATAATCCTAATAATGTAGCGATAAGCAAAATAAGAACTCCAATTGCGCATGGATTTATAGAATCGATTAGAGCTGTAACTATTACAACAGGTAAAGGAGGAAGAGTTATTTCAGCAACCATTAATTTTTTCCAGGTGCTACGCAACCAGTTTTTTCTGCAAGTTCTTCAAAAGAAGGTTCTCCAATTAATCTGCTAGAAATGTCGTCGTTAAATTCCCATGTATCGTAACTTTTTATTTCTTTTTCAATGCAGAGTAAAGATTGTTCATTTTCTCCTCTTGGATCGCACTCAACGTAATTTATGTATCTAAAAGATTCTCCGAACATTTTTTTTGTCTTGGCACAATGAGGACACCAAAAAGCACCATACATTATAGCGCCATTTTCGGTAATACACTTTGCGAAATCATCTACATCTGAAGAATTATAATCCTCTTTGGAACTAAATGAGAAAGTTAAGATTAAAACTATTATAATCAAACCTAAAACTCCTAGTAGTAGTGGAAGCTTGCTCTTTTTTTTATTTTGTTTTTTAACCATTTTATTTTTTTAATTTAAACGAGATTATTAATGAAATTATTATTGTTAAATCGAGAGCGAGACAAAAGATACAATAAGTTTTTAGAATGAAATGCTGAATTAAAAATAGATAGAAACCATAAACTGCTCCAAACACTAGTATTCCTCGAATCCACTTTACATTTTCCTCTTTACTTACAAGATAGAAATTACTCTTTTTATATCTTAGGTTGAGAATCAAAACGAAAAGAAGAGTTATCAATCCTAAAAAAGC
>CAYNAC010000053.1:0-5454 GCA_964395155.1 Candidatus Woesearchaeota archaeon | reverse complement strand
GATATACATTATATGAACGTTATAATCGTTCATAACATATAGATTATTTAAAAAAACACTTTATAGATTATAATAAGTTTGAAAATTTATCTAAATTAAAAAAGGAGGATTTATCTAAGATTGTAGATTTTCAAAAAAAGAAAGAGATAGAATTTGCAGAGACAAGAAAGGAAATTGAATTAACAAATAAAGAAATTTTAAAATTAAATCTTGAAATAAAAAAAGGAGAGGAATCTAAAAATAAACTTACAAATATTTTAGAAATAGAAAACTGGTTGTCTAATAATTTTTATAATCTGGCTAAATTTACTGAAAAGAATATTTTAATTGCTTTGAGAAAAGAATTTACTAAGATATTTAATAAATGGTTTTCTATGTTGACTACTGATTCGTTTGAGGTCTTTTTAGATGAGAACTTTTCTCCAGTAATTGTGCATAACGAATTTGAGTTAAATTATGAGTTTTTATCTGGTGGTGAGAGAACTGCCGTAGCCTTAGCATATAGGTTGGCACTTAATCAACTAATCAATTCTGTTTTGAGTAAAATAAAAACTCACGACGTAGTTATTTTGGATGAACCTACTGAAGGATTCTCTGAACAACAACTTGACAAAATGAGAGATATGTTGAGGGAGTTGAATGTGAAACAACTTTTGATTGTTAGCCATGAAACTAAAATTGAAGGTTTTGTAGACCATGTAATTAGATTTAGAAAAATAAATGGTGTTTCTTCTATTCAAAGATAATTTTTAAGACTTTTAGATATTTAGTTTGTTATGAATGGTAGGATTAGCCAAATAAATTACGATTAAATGATTGATCTGTTACTATATCCCTTAAATCTATATTGAGATCTAGTTTCCCAATAATTCTTGTAGACTCATTAATTTCTACATCTCCATTTAAAATAGGAGATTTCCTATCAAATCTAAGAAAGCTGGCTACAGAATCACCTAAATTAAATCTTAATGGATTTTTTTTTAATTCGAGATTATTAAAACCCTTTTTAGATTCAATAATAGATATAGCATAATTTTTAAATCTTTTATTTGCTCCAAATATAGCACTAAATATAAGATGTTTTGAATTTTCATCTATTTCTCCAAGACGAAGGTTACTAGTTTCTCTAGCTAAATCTTTATAATCGAAGGCCCAAACCAAGCGATTGCCTTTTTCATCTGTTAATCCATCGTTTTTTACTAACTCTTCAATTTTCTCTTGAGGAATAGGAAAATAGCCATAGTTTGGAAAAGATATATTTGTTTTCGCTAAACCTTTTTCATAATCTGTCCAATTAGAGATATTATGGGCAAAAACAGCAATTTTAGATCCTTGGGAGGTTTTTCCTGTTGCAAATATACTTGCCGATGCAATTGGGATATCAAATTTTATAAGATGCCTGCTATCAAGGCTAACAGGATTGCCTCTAACTAGACCTTTGTAATATTCTATTTCTTCAAAATAAAAATCCACCAATTCAGGAAGAGTTAATGCTCTATAACCTTCTCTTCTAGATTTTTGAAGAACATTTCCAATATTACCCATAAATTCAAGATAAGGTTTTTTTAGATTTACCATAAATTTGTTTTTTTATGCTGTTTATAAAATTAATCTTTCTGAGAATCCTATTGATTCAAATTTACCTAGATTTTATATAATTTACTCAATAATTTCTTTAAATTTTTTAATCAAAAAATTTAAATACTCTGCATAGAACCTAGTGATAGAGGTATTTCTATTCTCATGAATGAAGACATTTCAAAGCACGTATTAAAGACAGGAACTCTGACAATTGGAATTATCTGTAAAGATGGAATTGTGGTTGGCGCAGATAGAAGACAATCTTATGGAGGACAGGGAGGAGTTTCTTATTTAGCAGGAGCTGCGAAAAAAGTTTTAGAGTTAACTGATAGAATGATAGCTACTACTGCAGGTACTGCTTCAGATACAAGAAAGGTTTTGGAGATTTTGAGAGCAGAATTTAAGTTAAAAGAATTAAGAACTAAGGAAAAAATAACTGTTCCAGAGGCAGCAAATTTCTTGGCCAATATGGTTTACGGAAATATAAGACAACCTTCTATGATTCCTAGTATAACTCATTTTATTTTGTCGGGTTATGATGAAAAAGGAACTTATCTTTATGATATTTCTCCAGATGGGTATATACAACAATCTGAAGATTATGTTGCAACAGGTAGTGGAATAGCGCAAGCACACCCTATATTAGATTCAGAGTATAAGAAAAATATGACTATTGATGAGGGAATTGCAATGATTTCTAAGTGTATAAGGGCTGCTACCGCGAGAGAACCTTCTGTTGGAGCTGGAATGGATATATATGTTGTAAAGAAAGATGAATTGAGGCAATTAGTTGATAAAGAAGCTGTAGTAAGTTTCGAAACAAAGAAGTAGATTCTATAATGAGTGAAATATTGAAAGCAATAAAAAGTGAATTACCTGATGGTGTTATTAGCGAGGCAATTTTTGAAGGAGCTAATATTGTGATATACACTGCAGATAAAGAGTTTTTTAGAGATAGCGATGAAAAAATTAGAGAAGTAGTTAAGAAAGTTAAAAAAAGAATAGAACTAAGAGCAGATAATAATCTTTTAGCGCCTCAAGATGAAACTGAGAAAACTATTAGGGCCCTGGTTCCTGAAGATGCACAAATAGAAAGCGTGATTTTTGACGTGCAGAGAAGTACTGCAATAGTTGAAGCAAAGCGTCCCGGGATAGTAATTGGTAAACAAGGCTCTATTCTTAAAGAAATACGTAACTCTACTATGTGGACGATACAGACTCAAAGAAGCCCTGCAATAAATTCGAAAATAACTGAAAAAATAAGAGATGTATTGTATGCAAATAATAATTATAGAAAAAAATTCTTGAATGATATAGGTAAAAAAATATATGAAAATTGGAATCCTGAAAAAATGGATATGTGGGTTAGACTCACCTATCTTGGAAGTGGTAGACAGGTTGGTCGTTCGTGTTTGTTACTTCAAACTCCAAAGTCTAAAATAATATTTGATTGTGGAATAAATCCTGGAATTTTGCACGGGCCTGAAAGATTTCCTTACTTAGATGTTTCTGAACTTGGAGATATTGGATCTATAGATGGAATTGTTTTGTCTCACGCGCATTTAGACCATAGTGGAGTCATTCCTTACTTGTATAAAATGGGGTATAGGGGACCTGTTTATATGACTCCCCCTACTAGAGACATTGCTGCTTTGTTGGCCTTAGATTATGTTGGTGTTGCATACAAGCAAGCAGAAACTCCTTTGTATAGACCTGATGACGTTAAAGAAATGGTTAGACATTCTATATGTCTTAACTACGGGGAAGTTTTTGATATAACCCCAGACATAAGAATAACTTTCTACAATGCTGGGCACGTTCTTGGTTCTGCAGTTACGCACGTAAATATTGGAAATGGATTACATAATTTTGTTTACACAGGAGATTCAAATTATAGAAAAACAAGATTACTAGACCCTGCTGTAAATTATTATCCTAGGGCTGAATCTGTAATGGTAGAGTCAACTTATGGTTCGAAAGACCAAATTCAACCATCGCTAGCAGAAGTAGAGGAGAAATTTATTGGATTAGTTAAAGAAACAATAAACAGGGGAGGAAAAATATTGTTGCCTGAACTTGGACTTGGACACGCTCAAGAAACTTTGTTAAGAGTCGAAGATGCTATGCGCACAGGGAAGTTACCTGAAATTCCAGTTTATCTTGATGGGATGTTGTGGGATATAACTGCAATTCATACGGCGTACCCTGAATTTTTAGGAAATAATATAAGAAATAAAATATTTCAAGATGAAAATCCGTTTACTTCTCCTTATTTCAAAAGAGTAGGTTCTCCTGCTGAAAGAAAAGAGGTTGTCGAAGGAGGTCCTTGTATTGTTATAGCAACTTCTGGAATGTTAGCTGGAGGAGCATCAGTTCAATACTTCAAAGAATTTGCTGAAAGCTCTAATAATTTAATTATATTTGGATGTTATCAAGCTCCTAATTCTTTAGGAAGACAAGTTTCTGAAGGGAACAAAGTTGTAAAAATAGACGAGCAACTTGGCGGTGAGACAATAAATGTGAATTTGCAAGTAGAAACTATGTCAGGTTTATCTGCGCACTCTGGAAGAGGAGAACTTATGCAGTTTATAGCGAGAATGAGTCCAAAACCTAAGAAAATAATATTAAGTCATGGAGAACAATCTAGGTGTTTAGATTTTGCTTCTAGTATTTATAGACAATTCGGGATAGAAACGGTTGTACCAAAGAATCTTGAAACTATTAGATTAAAATAAAATCTAAAACAATTTAAATACACTCAAAAGAATATATTTTAGGAAAAAGAAAGATGAAACACTCCGTAAAAATAACTATAATTTTGATAAGCTTGTTTTTTGTGGCTCAGCTCGTAGGAATTTATGTAGCTAATGTTTATTTGCCAGAGGTTAAACAAGTGATTAATGAAACTTCCGGAGAGGTTACAAATCAAACAATTTATAATTTACCTTATGGTCTTGATCCGCCGACTGATATAAGGCCTAAAGATTCTGTTATTTCTATAGTGATCGCTTTGTGTATTGCAGTTTTACTAATGTTATTTTTAATGAAACTAAAAGCGGAAACTTTTCTAAGAGTTTGGTTTACGATAGTAGTTATTTTAGGAATTTCAATAGCTGTTAATGCTTTCATAATCAAAATACCTTATGCTTCTATGATATCAATAATTATTGCTATTCCTCTCGCAATTTTGAAAATTTTTAAGAGAAATATGATTGTGCATAATGCTACTGAGCTTTTGATATACCCTGGAATTGCGACGGTGTTCATACCAATTTTAAGTATTTGGTCTGTTTTGATTTTACTTGTAATAATTTCACTTTATGATATGTATGCAGTTTGGCATGCTGGATTCATGCAAAAAATGGCAAAATATCAGATTCAAAAACTTAAATTGTTCTCCGGATTTTTTGTGCCTTATATGAAAAAAGAAGATAGGCTTTTAGTTAAAAATGTTAGAAGCAGTTCTAAGAGTGAAAAACAAAAGGAAAATAAGTTGAAGAAAGTGAAAGTTAATCTCGCTATTCTTGGAGGAGGAGATGTTGTGTTTCCTATAATTTTAGCAGGAGTTGTGTTAAGGACCTTAGGAATGTGGCAAGCATTGACTATTTCAGTTGGTGCAACTTTGGCGTTGGCTTTTCTATTTTATAAATCTGAAAAGGGCAAGTTTTATCCTGCGATGCCGTTTATATCTGTCGGATGTTTTATTGCTTTGGCTGTTGCTTATTTTGTTTAATGATTTTGCAGAAATAGTTTAAAATCGGCTTTGAACATAAATGCAAATTCTGATTAAATGTTTTACTTGTTTGATTAAATGTTATATTTTAATGGTGAAATGTTTTAATCTTAAATTTTGTTTGTGTGCAAGGCCTTTAA
>CAYNAC010000052.1:0-5504 GCA_964395155.1 Candidatus Woesearchaeota archaeon | reverse complement strand
GATCTGTAGTTTTATTTTCCAAAGATTCCGAATGTAATACAAAAACATCTATGTTTCTTCTTGAAACAGGCCATAAATCTTCCATTGTAAATAAATCTAAATAATCAATACTTGCCATGTTTGGACCAAACCAAATTTTGGTTTTAGGCTCCTCTAATGGTTGAAACAAAATTTTATCTTCTTTTAACTTAACTACTAAAATAATTAAGATTATTGATAAAATAATAAAGATTAAAAAATGATGATTATTTTTCAAAACCTTCTTCATAGATTATTTAATTAAATTCCATATATATAGGTTAACATTATAATCTTTGTTGAAAATTAAAATAACTTAATTCAACCCAAATTTCTGCATTACCATTTTAGAATTCCTATAATAATCTACAACTATTTTTCTAACTTCTTCAAAATCAAATATTTTTCTTTTGTATAATTCATACAATAATTTAGAACGATTAGTAAACTCTTTTTGTATCTCTTCAATTGTTAATCCATAGCGAACAGAGATTTTTTCAAATACCTTACTTTCTTTTTTGAAGAAGAATGTATCTTTGGACGGACTCCAAATGAAAGGAGTGTTTACTAGAACCATTCCATCACCTTTTACGTTAACTATTTCCACAACTTCTCTAAGTCTACGCGTTTCGTTCTTTTTTATTAAAGCATGAGTCATTATTGCTACGCAATCTAAAGAATTGACTAGAGTTGGAGACAATTCAATCGGAGGAGTTTCTAAACGCTTGATTAAAGTATCTACTGAATCTGCGTGCATTGTACTTATTGATGGATGTCCTGATGCCATTCCTTGAAACAAAACAAAAGCCTCCTTACCTCTAACTTCTCCGACAATAACATAGTTGGGGTTTTGTCTAAATGAATTTTTTAATAAATCAAATAAATCTATTTCTCCAACACCTCCTTTACTCATGGCAACTCTTGCAACTGCCGGAATCCAATTTTCCCTTGGTAAATTTAACTCGCGAGTATCTTCAATACTAACTACATGAGATTCTGGTGGAATAAAAAAAGCTATTGCATTAAGAAGAGTTGTTTTTCCTGATGAAGTTCCTCCAGCGATAAAAATATTTGCCTTGTATTGAACTAAAATCCAAAAGTAAGCTAACATTTCAGGACTTAGAGTGTTGAATGAAATTAGTTGAATTGGAGTCCAAGGAATCTTAGTAAATTTACGTATTGTAAATGTTGGACCTTTTGAAGTTACATCTTGAGTGTATGTAGCATTTACTCTTGAACCATCTGGAAGTGTTCCGTCTAACAAAGGTTCAGAATAAGAAACATATTTTCCTGATCTTTGAGCTAGCTTCTCGACAAAACTAGCTAAACTTCCTAATTCACTAAACCTTGAAGTTGTCTTTACATTATGATATTGTCTATGGACTACATATATTGGAGTATTTATCCCGTTGCATTCTATGTCTTCTATAAAATAATCTCTTAATAACGGCTCAATTTCATTAAATCCAACAAAATCTCTGTAAAGGTAATAAAATATTTTTTCATAACTTCCTGATTCTATTTTTAAGTTGAGTTCACTTATCAAGAATTTAGCCGTTTTATCTACGTAGGCCATTATTTTTTCTGGAGTTTTTTCAGTAACCACATTCACGTTAATTAGTTCAATCATTGCATCTTCCAATTTCTTTATTGCATCTTTTTCGTTATCTTTCAAAACTGGCTCTTCTATGTCATAAATTAGTTCCCCTGCTTCGTTGTCCCAATAAATATGTGCATTTGCAAATGGCTCAATTAGAGAATACCTAACATCTACCTTTGTCTTATCCATAGTTTTAGGCAGGGCAGGAACTATGGGATTAGGATTTATATTAATCATTTATTCACCTCTTTTAAATAAAATTGTTTATACATTTAAATGTATCTCATAAAAAGGTCTTGCACATAAATGCAAATTCTGATTAAAGATTATATTTTAAGATGAAATGTTTTAAGCTTAAACTTTGTTTGTGCAAAACCTCATAAAACATATCTCTTCGACTAAAAACTAAATTTGACTTTCTATCAAGAGAGGTTATTTTGTCATTTATTGGATAAGCTAGACTAGAGTAATCTTTAAATATTCTAAAAAGAATCTAAAATTCCATGGTTGCTATTGAACACGTTTTGTTGGTTAATACTGGATTGTCTTCAGTTGCACTATTAGTTTTGCTTTTCCTTTCTAGTAAAAAGGTAAGTAAAAAAATAACGAATAAGAAATCTTTAAATTCAGACTTACAAAAAATAAAAGAACAGATAGTTGATGAATAAAACACCTATATAAGATTAATAGATTGTTATGGAATATGGGCTTAATTCTTCGACAAAATTATATTCTTGATTTTGATTTGTTAATAATTTTTGAGATATTGGTTTAAACTACAAACTAATATTTGAATTAACCCTATGTTTATTCAAATCTGAATTATTTTTCAAATTAGATAGCCTTAAAAACTTCGAAAAAATCTCATTTTGTAGGCGAGTTGGCACGTTAGCCCTGTGCTGTTACACCTGCGGGCTTTAAGTGAACTTAAAGGAGTGCGTGAAACGGATGACTAGGCGTCTTTTGTCTGACGTTGAGGTGTCGTCCTGTTCGACCGTTCTCCTGCGAAATGGGTCAGGTCGGGAACGAAGCAGCCCTAAACAGAAGTTTCGGTGCTTACAGGGTCGCGATGCTGAGGAAGGCATAAGGTCAAACGTTTAATCTAAGTGGAGCAAACTCCCCGCCTACACTATAAAATGAACCTAAAAACTTTAAAAAAAGAAAATCCTGAATTGCTTATCTTTGAAAATAAAATAAATAAACTAAAAAATAAAAAAATTTCAAAAGAATTAGATAAGGCAGTTTTATTATATATTAAAAAATAATTGAAATTGCACAGCTTGACGATTTTGATAATGATTTTGACAATAGACAAGAATTAATAGAAGATATATATCTTCTTCAATATGAATTTCTTGAGGAAGATAGTTTTACACTTTTGAGCCAAGATCTAATGGACTTTTTCTTTAAAATACAGAAGTTAAAATCTATCACCCAAGTAATGTATGAATTGGAAAATGTTTTGAAAAAATATTAACTTAATTACTTGGATGAGGTTTAAAAACTTTTAAATCATTAAAGTTCTATGAATAAAAGAGGACAGGTGTTTTTAATTTCTGCAATTATAATAATTGGGATAGTAATAAGCATCATAAAAATATCTAATGAGGGTTCTGCCAAATCGGAGCCTGAGGCTTTTTTTGACCTAGGCAAAGAGATAAGTTTTGAAACTAAAAGAGTTTTAGATTTTGGAGCAATAAATACTAGTGCAAATGTCAGCAAGTTGGCTTCTGAACTTCTGAATAAATACAGCGAAAATATTGCTAAAAACGACGTGGCGTTCATATATGGTGATGTAAGCAATGGAGAAATTTATGCATATTATTATAACACTACGCAAATTACAGCTGTTACAATATTTGGACTTTCACAGACTATTAATATTGCTAGTGGAAAACAAATTCAAGTAACCTATTTAAGCGCAGATAACGAAGCAAGTATAGAAATTGAAGGCATTACTTACACCTTTGATTTAAAACAGGGCCAAAATTTTTATTTTGTGCTGTCTAGAGATGATGATGGAGAAAAATTTGTTACGATCGAATAGAAAAGGAGTTAGTCTGATGATAGGATACGTTCTCTTAATAGTAATTGCAATATCTTTGTCTACGGCAGTGTTTTTTTATTTGAAGTTATATTTGCCTGACGAGAGGCCAGAGTGTGAGGAAGATATTAGATTAACTATAGATTTTGCTTCGTGTGTTTATGATGCGACTAACTTTACAACATCTTCGATAGTCAAACTTAATATAACAAATAGAGGATTGTTTAAAGTTGATGGAGCATATGTAAAAATTGGAGATTCGAATAGAGCGTTTAAAACTGATTTGAATCCCACACTTCAATTATCTTCTGGTTGTAACGATTATAATCTTTCTCTTAATCCTTCAAAGACTTTTTGCGGAACTTTTAGTTACGCCTCAACTCCTAGTATCGAGCAAGAATTAAGTGTTCAGCCAGTAATATTTGTAAATAACGAGCCAGTCTTATGTTCTAATGCTGTAGTCGCTAAAAAGATTAATTGTGTTGCTCCAACGATAATATAGTTTAGACCAATTATAAAACTTGTTTGGCGTTAGAAAAGTTAAGCATGCTTTGCATTTGTTTGTGAAGAGATAGGTTAAGTAAACTATAAAAACAAATGTTTCTGATTTAGTTCATGTTTAAAAGAGGTGTTAGTCCTGTTATAGCTACTGTGCTTTTACTTGTCCTAACAATTATAATTGGAAGTGTTGTTTTTTCGGTAGTGTTGCCTTTTGTAAATGAGAAGTTAGGAGAAAGTAAAAGTTGCCTTGATATTTTCGAAGGTGTTGAATTTGCTGAAAGCAGATTTAATTGTTTTAATGCGACGGCTAACGGTGGAAAAACGGGATTTTCAGTTAAAGTAAATAAAGATAAAGTGTCCGCATTCAAAGTTTCTTTACTCGATACTCAAGGAGGAAGTGAAGTGTATGAAATTAATAAAGATTTGGTGGCTAGCATCCCAGCAGGACTGACGATGTATGGGGGAGCGACGACTTTAGTTTTCCCAAGTGTAGGGGGGCAAAAAACTTATGTTGCATCCAGAGTTTATGAAAGCGCTGAAATTTCTGCACTAACTAGTTCTGGAGATACATGTTCAATTGCAGACATTGTAAAATTTGAACCTTGTCAGGTAGATATTAATTTATAAAATGATCTCTAGAAAAGCACAAATATGGGTTGAAACAGTGATTTATACTTTGATTGGAATTGCTTTAATCGGACTAGTTTTAGCAATACTAACTCCAAAAATAAAGGAATTTAGGGACAGATCGGTAATTGAACAAACAATAGACTCCCTAAATTTAATTGATTCAAAAATAGTTGAAGTTCTTGACGCTCCAGGTAACAAAAGAAAAGTTAATTTGAAATTGGATAAAGGAAGAATTGAAATAAATTCTTCACGAGATGAAATAAAATATGTCTTAGGTGAATCTAATGTAAGGTACTCTGAACCGAATGTTCAGTTAAATATAGGGAGAATAAAAATATTTACTAAAGAAATTAATGAAAAATATGAGATTATCCTCTATTTGAATTACACTTACAATATTACTTACGCTGGCTCAGATTCTAATTTTAAAGACTTTTCACCAGTAAGTATTCCTTACGAATTTTTCATTGAAAATAAAGGGCTTGTTAATAAT
Organism: Candidatus Woesearchaeota archaeon; assembly: GCA_964395155.1. Classification (GTDB taxonomy): domain Archaea; phylum Nanobdellota; class Nanobdellia; order Pacearchaeales; family GW2011-AR1; genus SICU01. The sequence goes on along the minus strand of CAYNAC010000052.1, from coordinate 218 downwards.
AGATTGTGGATAGATATTAATGAGGGATCTTAGAGTTTAATTAAATACTACTTCTACGCCGTCTTTTTCAGGGCACGTATAAGCAATTTTTCTTTCTTTGTTTTCGGCAAGTAACTTAGGAATTATTTTAAATTTGTCTCCTGGATTAACGACCTTACTTAAACAACCATATGATGATTGACCTGTTTTTATAGTTCCAGCTACAAAAGATTGGTCAA
>CAYNAC010000051.1:3162-5549 GCA_964395155.1 Candidatus Woesearchaeota archaeon | reverse complement strand
ATCTCCGTTATACTTCACAGCATAAATTCCTCTTTCAAGAGAGATATCTAAATTATGCCCCCTCATCCAACTTTCAATTTGTTCTTTGTTAACTTCAACAAAATTTTTACTAATCTGTTCCTTAAATAACAAAGCAGAATCAAAACCAATTCTTAAGTGTCCTAAATCTTCCTTAAACAAATACATCCCCATAAATTCTATATTAGTTAACCTATCAAGTGCATAAACTTCATCAATAGTTAAATCTCCAGAAAATCCTCTGATTTTCTCTCGACCAGCTTCAAAAAGAGACTTAGGGATTTCAGTTATTCCAAAAACTTTATTGAGCTCTTCAATCAATCTCTTCCTTTCCTTAGTGTTATAAAATGCAAATTTCATTTTCTACCTCTTAACATAAAATATTTATTTAATATCTCTTTATGTGTAAATGCCAAATCCATTTTTGAAATTTCTTCTTTTGTAAACCACTCATACTCTGAAACTTCCCAATTTGTTTTTATCTTTTGACCATTATATTTAATTTCAAAAACAAAAACATTAGCATGGAGCCATAGTTTTCTAACAAATTCTTCATGAACAAAAAGCAAATCGACATTCTTGCAATTTAGTCCAATCTCCTCTCTAATCTCTCTCTTAACAGCATCAACAGATTTTTCCCATTTTTTCATTCCTCCTCCAGGTAAACACCATTTTCCTCCTTCTTTAAGAACTTCAGATCTTCTAGTCAAAAGCACCTTTCCATTTTTAACAACAATTCCAGCAACAGCAGGTTGAATTCCAAGAAAATGAATTATTAAACGCCTAATCATTTCACTTCCTCCATTAATTTTAATTTAGCAACAAAAAAACCTTCACTATCATTATCTTGTGGATAAATTCTGCATATTTTAGATATGTCTAAATCATATTTATTTCCTTCCCATTCTTTGACTCCATTTCTGCACTTCAAAGGCAAGTTAAATTTTTCTAAAGAAACGGCAAAATTCTTTAATGCAAAGTCAACAACAGCTTCGTTCTCTTCAGGAGAATGTGTGCAAGTTGAATAAACCAATGTCCCACCAACTTTCAAACATTTTATAGCATTGGCTATCAATTTTTTTTGTTCACGTGAAATTTTTTCAACTACTTTCAAATTCCACATTAAAAATGTCTTGGCGGAACTTCTAAGAGTTCCTTCACCAGAGCAAGGAGCGTCAAGAAGTATTTTATCAAATCTAAACCCTTCCTTTGCTAGTCTAGAGCATAATCCGACCCCATCATTTCTAACAACAACAGAATTCATCACCCCACACCTCTCGAGATTCGCAGCTAAAATTCGTAACCTATCAAGTTTAACATCATTTGCAATAAGAGTACCTGTATTATTCATCTTTGCAGCAATTTGTGTTGTCTTACTTCCCGGAGAAGCACAAACATCTAAAACCCTATCTCCTGGTTTAACATCTAGTGCAATCACGCTCATCATACTGCAAACTTCTTGAATGTAGTAATATCCTAGTATATGTTCCATCGCGTTTCCAAGTTCTCCAGGTCCGAGTTCTTGTTTAACAAGCATTATTTCAGGATAATTCTCAAATGGCCTAACAACATTCCATTTCTTCTTTAACCTAAAAAAAAGCTCATCGCAACTTATTTTCAAAGTGTTACATCTAATATAATTCAAAGGCTTTGTGTGAATTATTTTATTATATCTTTCAAAATCCTCCGAATCTAAAAGTAACTTTTTCATGCGTTCTTCAAAAACTGGTTTCATTTCAGGTTTAGCCATAACATTAAAGAGAAATAGAGGTTTTAAAGTCTATTCAAGCAAGTCCTTTAGAGACTAAAAATTCATATTCTCTTTGGTCTACACTTCTTAAAATTCCATCGCGTCTGCTCGCATAAAAAGAATTCCTGTCCATTAAAGAAATAGAACCATCAACTTCTAATATTGTAATCTCTGGTCTTTCAGAAAGAATTTTCTTCGCCGTTGAATCTCTAATTGGGGATTGTAATCTTAAAATTTGAAGTAAATTGGAATCTCCTAAACAACCCAAACTTTTAACAACACTTCCAAAAATTCTACCTGAATAATTAAGAAGCACAAAATCTCTATCTTTGAATCGCCTTAATAAATCATCCACATATAGATTGGCAAAATTTCTGCCATCATCTTCAAAAGATAAACTAGCCGACACAACAATAACAAAGAACAAACTTTATATGTTTATATGAGGTACAAAACAACTATCAATTTTTACGCAATTTATAAACAATTAAAATTGCAATAATTAAAATTAAAATAGTGATTGTTAAAAAAATCAAAGATGAAGAATTCTTTTTAGATTCACTAAAGAATTCTCCTAATTTAACTTCGGAACTGCTTGAAGGTGTTTGTATCATAGAAT
>CAYNAC010000051.1:0-3152 GCA_964395155.1 Candidatus Woesearchaeota archaeon | reverse complement strand
CTCTCCTAAAACATCTCCTGTTTCGATATCAAAATATAATCCTTTGTATATTGGCTCTTTAGCAAATTCCCCATATTCAAGTAAATCCTCGCTGCTAACAGCCCAAACAATTTCATATCCTTCTTTTTCCAAATTAGATGTAACTGCCTCAGCATCAATTAACTTAACCAATCCATAATTTCTAGCCAAAGTTAAAATTTCATCTTTAGAAGTCAAAAATTGATAAGGTTTTACAGGACCAAAATAATTAACTATTTTTCCATCCTTATCAAGAGTAATTCTAATATTTATAGGACCTCTAGAATTTGAAGAAAATTCAGAAGGAACTTTATAATCAAAAGAAACTTCATTCCTAATTATACATCCGTCACTAAAGCAATCTTCATAAGATTCTCCAGATGAAAATGAAATATATTCCCCATAATATCCATTTCCTAATTTTTCTTTAATATAAGAGATAGATTTGTCTATGTAATCTTGTTGGACTGCTCCTAAGAACTTAGTCGAAACAGCTTCAGAATTGATAACTCCCGAGTTTGAATCAAAATTAGATTGAGCCAAAGAAAAAGGAATTACAAATAAAAAAGCGACAAACAAACTCAATAATCTAATATTCATAAAATATACAAAGAATGAGACTATAAAAACTATTTCAAAAGTTCAAATGAGTTTGAAGTAGCATAAAAATCAAAATTTAACTTTTACTGGCTCCTACAATCATCTTTCGTTTTCTGTGATAACTCACTTCAAAAATAGTTTTAAATTTATTTTTTCTTCTATCAAGTTCAAATAAAAATAACCATCCTATTAAAGATAAAATTCCTACAAGCAAAAAAGTAAATGTAAATCCTACAAATTGAGCAAGAGCTGCACCCACAACAGCAGTTAGTGCTGTCCCTAAACCTGTTAAAGTAGAATACAAACTCCATTCAAAACTCTCTTTCTTTTTATCTAAGTGAGTACTCCATAAACCGAGCCAAGTTGGATAAGCCAGACCGCTACCAATTCCATAAATTACTTGAGCTAAAAATATTAAATAAATATGTTTCGCAAAAATATAGATAAATGGAACCATAGAAATTAGAAAAGCGCCTATTATCAACCACCTAAGTCTAACATGATAACTATGTTTGTCCACGTATTTAGAAAAAGGAAGTTGTACAAAACATTTAACAAAAAAGAAAATAGTACTCGCAAGTCCTGCAGTAAATATAGTTCCTCCTACCAAATCTTCCTTAAAAAATATAGCCAAAATAGGATCTATTAATCCAAAACTGGTAAGCATTAGAATATCAGAAATCATCAAAAACTTTATCACGCGATTCATAGAAAGCTAAAGCTTGATTGCTTTAATAATCTTTAGAAAGAAAAATATAAATTTATTTAAGTTCGTAACAACTATATATTTAAAAGTCTTCTAATTTTCGAATAAAAATGGCAGTAGAAGCATTTCTAACCCCAAGCGAATCGAAAATAACTATTGAAAAACAAGTAAAACAAAAACCTTCTACGAAAGAACTAACAAAAATAGAAAAACCAGGTAACATAGAAGAGATTCAAAAGGAAGAAAAAAATCTGAAAAAAAAAGCGACTAAAAATAAACCAAAGGCGTCAGCTAAAATATCAAATCCAAATAAAGATATAACTTTAATTGTAACCGAAAAACCTCAAGCAGCTCTAAAAATTTCTTCGGCACTATCCAGTTCAGCTAGAAAATACTCAGAAAATAATGTACCTTATTATGAACTAGAAAGAGATAATAAAAAAATAATTGTAGCTTCTGCAGTAGGGCATTTGTTTAATCTAACTTATGTCAAAGGGCAAACAGGCTGGCCAATTTTTAATTTAACTTGGCAACCATCTTATGAAAGTAAAAATGCAAAATTCACAAAAAATTATTTTCTACTTTTAAAAAAACTAAGTAAGAGAGCAAAAGAAATAATAATTGCAACAGACTATGATGTCGAAGGAGAACTAATAGGTTGGAACGTTCTAAGATTTATAACAGGACAAGAAGATGCAAAAAGAATGAAATATTCCACTCTCACTAAAACAGAGTTAGAGAAGTCATATGAAAAACCAATGGATACTTTAAATTGGGGTCAAGCGTATGCAGGAGAAACTAGGCATAAAATAGATTGGTTATATGGAATAAATCTTTCCAGAGCATTAATGTCTGCCATAAAACAAACAGGATCATTCAAGATTCTTTCAATAGGTAGAGTTCAAGGACCTGCTCTAAAAATAATAGTAGATAGAGACAAAGAAATAGAAAATTTTAAACCAGAACCTTATTGGCAAGTTTTTGCAAAAGTAGCAGATACAGAATTAAAACACATAAAAGATATATTTGATAAAAATGAATTAAAAGATTTTGAAAACATTAAATCTGGTAACGCAGAAACTAAAGAGTTAGAAGAGCAATATCCTCCACCTCATCCTTTTGATTTGACAACTCTGCAAAGAGAAGCGTACGCACATCTCAGATTAAATCCTTCTAAAACTCTCCAGTTAGCACAATCTTTATATCTTGATGGAATAATTTCTTATCCAAGAACCTCAAGCCAAAAAATCCCATCTAGTATAGAACCTAAAAAAATAATAGAAAAACTTTCCAAACAATTTTCAGAAACAAAATTAGCAACAAGAGATAATCCCGTGGAAGGAGAAAAATCAGATCCGGCACACCCTTCAATTTATCCTACTGGAGATTTTAAGAAACTTAACGAAGATGAAGAAAAACTTTATAATTTAATAGTTAAAAGATTTCTATCTTGTTTTGCACAAAATGTAAAAGCAGTTTCTAAAAGAATACAACTTATTTCAGAAAACGATAAGAAATTCACTGCAAATGGACTAACTATAAAAGAGCTAGGATGGGCTAAAATATATCCGGCAAATTTTGAAGATAAACAAATACCTACAATAAATGGAAAGGTAAATGTAGATGATATAAGTTTTATAGATAAAATAACTCAACCTCCTAAAAGATACACTCCAGCTTCATTAATTACCCTTCTAGAAAAAAAGAATCTTGGTACTAAAGCAACTCGTTCATCGATAGTAGACACTTTATTTGACAGAGGATATTTAGACGGAAAAAGTATCCAAGCAACTCCACTCGGGAAAAAATTAATCGAATCTTTAGAAAA
>CAYNAC010000050.1:0-5584 GCA_964395155.1 Candidatus Woesearchaeota archaeon | reverse complement strand
AGCTATGGGCTCGATACTACATTTTCAATTAAAAGAATGTATTTAAAGATTAACTTTCAAAAGATTTTATGATTATTGGTTTAACTGGGCCAAGGTGTTCTGGTAAAACGGAAGTTGCTAAAATTCTTAAAAATCTCTATCGTTTTGATTCGTTGAGTTTTGGAGACGAAGTAAGATTAGAGCGTGACGCAAGAGGATTGTCTTTAGATTATGATTTACATAAATTAGGAGTTGATTTGAGAAATGAGTTTGGTTTAGAATATTGGGGGAGAAGAGTTGCTGGAAGAATTACTGATAAAATTCAAGATAGAGTTTATGTTGTCGAGGGCATAAGGACAAGAGGAGATGTAGAAGTTTTTAAAAAATTTCCTGATTTTACTTTAGTCGGAGTTACTGCCCCTTTAGAGGTTAGATATTCAAGAAATAAAAGGAATAGGCGTGATGATTCTGGATCTTATGAAGAATTTGTTGCAAGATGTAGAAGAGATGAGTCTAGTTCTCAAGGAGGTTTAGAAAGTGGAGAAACTTATAATTTGACTAATTACAAAATTGATAATGGCTCCTCTATGAGAGATTTAAAACTTAAAGTGCATGGTTTAGTCGTTTTTTTAAGAGGTATAAGTTAGGCTTTGCACACAAACAAAATTTAAGTTTAAAACATTTCATCTAAAATATAATCTTTAATCAAACAAGTAAAACATTTAATCAGAATTTTCATTTATGTGCAAAGCCTATAGGTTAATTAGTTTTATAAAAGCCCATTTTCTGTTGAGAATATGATTATTGGATTGGTTGGAAAACCGAATGTTGGAAAATCGACTTTCTTTAAGGCCGCGACACTTTCCGACGTTTTGATTGCAAATTATCCGTTTGCTACTATAAAGCCCAATCATGGTATGGCCTATGTTAAAATTCATGATTTAGCTGCTGATTTTGGAAAGGTTTCTAACCCTAGACAAGGATATGTTAGAGAAGGATGGAGGTTTGTGCCAATTGATTTATTTGATGTTGCAGGTCTCGTAGAAGGGGCTAGCGAAGGAAAGGGACTAGGTAATCAATTTTTGGACGACTTAGCCGGAGTAGATGCCTTCATTCATGTAGTTGATATGTCTGGAGAAACAGATGCCGAAGGAAAACAGACCGAAGAATATGATCCGTCAAAAGATATTGTTATAATTGAAAAAGAATTGGATTTATGGTATTTAGGAGTTTTGAAGAGAGCATGGGTTACTTTAATGAAATCTATGGAAATGCAAAAGGGGCAGTTTGCAAAAACTGTTGCTAAGCAATTTTCAGGGCTTAAAGTGACTGAAGATGATGTTAATCGCGTAGTCATAAAAGAAAAATTCGATATTTCTAGACCTTCTATATGGAATGATGAAATTTTATTTAGTTTTGCCAGAGCTTTAAGAATTTATACAAAACCTATGATAATTGCTGCAAATAAAGTTGACAGGCCAAATGGTTTGAGTAATTTAAAAAAAATAAAAGAGAAGTTTTCTTATCCTATAATTCCTTGTTTTGCAGACGGAGAATTGAGTTTACGTCAGGCAGATAAAATTGGAATTATTAAGTATATTCCTGGAGAAAAAGATTTTAAAATAATTGGAAATTTAAATGAATCTCAAAAATCTGCTCTAGAGGTTATCTTAAAAGTGATAAATGAATTTGATGGTACTGGAGTTCAAAAGATTTTGAATTCTGTGGTTTTTGATTTACTAAAGTATATTGCTGTATTTCCCGCAGGAAGTAAAATGGAAGATAGTAAGGGAAATGTCTTACCTGATTGTTTTTTAATGCCTCCAGGTTCTACAGCTTTAGATTTTGCCTATAAGTTACATACTGATATTGGTAGTAAATTTGTAAAGGCAATTAACTTGAAAACTAAACAAGCCGTAGGCAAGGATTATATTATTAAACATTTAGATGGTCTTGAGATTTTGACAAGATAAAATAGTAGTTTTTAAAAACAATTATTTATCTAAGTTGTGTTGTGATGACTCATGAAATATGATTATGCTCCTGATTTGAAAGAGAGACTTAAAGAAGTAGTTAGAATTCTTGGAATGGATCATATCGATATTGATAGAGTGGAGTGTCTGAGAAGTTTTGGAAGTAGTACAAAAAGAACTATTGCTCGATGCCACACGATAGGGAAAGTAATGCAAAAAGGAATGAAAGTTCCAGCATTCTATACTATTGAATTTCTTGAGAAATTTGATAAACTTAGTAAAACTGATCAAGACAAAGTAATAATTCATGAACTTTTACATATTCCTAAGACTTTTGGCGGAGGATTTAGACAACATGATTTTGTTTGTGAAGAAAATATTAATAAATTACATAGAAATTTAGAATTTAGTCGTAATTTTAAGTTGTAAATTGTGTAAGAGAACTGTGTTTTTTGAACTAGAAACGCTTATAAAGATAATTTACTATTTTGTTTCACTAAAAGAGTGTAAGAGAACTCTTTTTTTAAAAAAGTGGTGCACAAAAAATATACTTATAAAGGTGGTAAAAAGTTTGGTCCATATTATTATGAAACTAAACGCATTGATGGAAAAGTTGTAACTACATATCTTGGTCAAACTAAACCAGATTCAAAAAAAATAAATTTTTTCAGTCTTGCAGTCTTTTTTATTTTAGTTTCTTTAATTTTTTCAATTTATTTTTTATCTTATAGTTTAACTGGTAATGCTTCTTTAGATATAAAAGAAAAATATAATTTTGGAGAAGAAATTAACGGAAAATTAAATCTTAAATTACTGGAAGGAGAATTGCTTCCAGCAGGTACAAAGATTATTGTTAGCTATGGTAATATCACTAGAGTTTTGAATTTGTCAGATTTAGTTTCAGATGATTTAATTTCAGGAGAATTTTATGCAAGTGGAGTTAATTTGATTGGACAAGGAGATGGTTACGGAGTTGTTGGAAAAATAAAGGAATATCCTTCTATAAAATTTAAACTCAAAATTTCAAAGGAAGAAGAGTTTAGTAAAGAAAATAACGAGAGTAGTGAAATTGAAAATAATTTAGAAGAAGATTCTAATCCAATTAGTGAAGAAGAAAGTCAAGAAAATGAATTACAAGAAGATGAAAAAGAAAAGAAAAACGAAAAAGAAAAAGTAGATGAGAAAGAAGAAGAAAAAAATGAGGGTAGCAAAAAAGAAAAAGTAGATGAGAAAGAAGAAGAAAAAAGTGAAGAGAATGAAATTAGTAATGAAGAAAGTAGCGAATCAGATTCGCAATCTAGTGGCGGAGAATCAACTATAACTGGCCAATCTGTTTCAGATTCAAGTTTTATTGATGGAGAAGTTTCAAAAGAAAATCAATTTGTTTATTCTTTATCTAAAGATGAATTTGCCTATCTTGTTAATGGAAGCGTTTATCATGGAAATTTAAATTTGGAAGATGATCATATTAAAGTAAAATCTAAAAATAACAAGGTTGTTGTTTCAACTAACTATTTTGTTGAAGTTGAAGGTTTTGGAGAAAAATATCTTGGAAAGGTTGGTAAAAAACTATCTATTAATTTTGATGCTTTTGAATTAATTGCAGATAGCGAATCTACATTGAAAGTTTATTTAGAATATGATGGTGAAAGAATTGTAGAATCTTCTAAAGAAATAAAAATATTAAAAAATGATTCTGTTCAGGAAGAATCTAATTTAACTGAAGATTTTGAAGAAGATTTAATTAACGAGTCGAATCAAGAATCTGAAGTTGTAGAATTTAATGATACTGAAGTTTTAGGAAATTTGACTGAAGGCAATCAAACTGAATTATCCAATATTACTGAGGGGAACATTACTTTAGTGATTAATGAATCTTTAGTTGATGTTGACATTTCTCAATTTAGTGCTGTTCTTGGACAGCCAGTAAGATGGGTAAAAAAAATATCTTTGAATAATATCGCTGAAAATTTGAGTTTAGTTGTAGAAGTTCCGGTTAGCGCAGTTAATATTACCATAGATAAAATTAGCACACAAGATTCTGGAGAAGTTTCTGCTTTGTTTGAACCAGATATTAGCTTTAAAGTTCCAGATTTAATTATAGGAATTACTGGAGAAGTTACTGCGGATGTGATTGCAGAAATTGATTTAGGAGAGGAAACTATTTTTTCAAAGATAATTAAATTTTTTAGAATTACAGGTAAATCAATAGATGAAATAGATAAAGAAAATATTAAGGAAATATATATTGAATTGAAAGATACTGACTTAAGTTTAGAAGTTGAATATTATACTGAATCACCTCAATCAACTGAAGAATTATTAGACGATGGAACAAAAAGAGTATTTGTTTCTAGTCCACAAGATGTTCACTATGAAGATGTCTTGATTTTTACCAATTTGTCAGACTCTTTGGAAATAACAAGTTATTCAGATGTTATGGTCAAGTGGTTAGAAAATGATACTTATCTTGAAATATCTTTTATTAACGATTCAAATAATGATGGTTATTATGATTATATTGAATGGGTTGCTCCACATTTAAGTAACCAGACTTTTGATATTATTTTGATAACTGATGCGAAACATTTGGATTCCAATAGAAGTTTTATCTCCAATATTTACAATGAAACTAAAGAGCTTGATGGTGTTTGGAGCGAAACTATTCCAGACGGGCATTATGTTAGAGTTACATTTGAAAGGAATTTGACTTCTCAAAAAGATATCACTATCTACCCTAGAATTGTTTCTGGAAACCCTGTAGTTAATGTTTATTCTTATAATGATTCTGTTTTACTTGAACAATTTAACAACTTAGTGGAGAATTCTTATAATAAGATTTACTTAAATAATCTGACTGGAACACAAGATACTTTTGATTTGCACGTTTTAAATGGTAGTTTGGAGTTTGACCATATTATTGATCCAGTTCCATTTTCATCAGTTACTTCTGGAATTGCAGTTTATATGCAAAACTCACAAGTACTTCCTAGATATAGTTTATGGAACAAAACCGATTTTGGTGTTGAGCAAAACGCTCCGACTATAACTGCTGGAGGTACGCCTTGGATAAGAGTGAGGTCTTCAACACAAAGGAACCAAACAGTTGTAGGTTTACTTGATAGTAACGGAGATATTTTGTTTAACATTTATAATATTACAGATAATAACTGGGATTCTTGGTTGGATGTCGCAGATATTGGTACTACTCTTGACGCAGATAGAGCTTTTGATGTGGAGGTCGAAGATTTATCGGGAGATTTTGTAGTAGTTTATGAAAAAGATACTTCTAATGATAATTTAGTTTATTACAGAACTTGGGACGGAACTCAATGGAGTAATGAAGGGACTATAACTCTAAACGGAGATGTTGTTGCAGAGCCTCAAACATTTTTTGTTTTAGAAAGAAGAGTTGGAAGTAATGAAATGATGATGGCCACGATGGGCAGAACAAGTGATGATTTAACTGCTGCAAGATGGGATGGTTCGTCATTTACTGAGGTAACTACTATAACCACTGATGGCGCTCCAATAGATGAAGAGAGATTTTCTATTGCTTATGAAGGGATTTCTGGAGACGCCATGCTTGCTTGGAGCAATACTTCTAACGTTGTAGAGTATAAAATATTTAG
>CAYNAC010000049.1:0-5635 GCA_964395155.1 Candidatus Woesearchaeota archaeon | reverse complement strand
ATTGAAGTTCTAAATTCTAAGAAACTTGAATTTGAATTTTTTTCTATTAAATAATTTCCACCTCTACCTCCAGAACTTTGTGGTGTTTCTTCTTGAGTTTCTAAAGAAGAGCTTATACTAATCAAGATACTCTGAACAGGAGTTTGATTTGTGTTTCCACGAGTATCATTAGCATGCCATATCCATTTTATTTCTCCAGATGTTATTGTTATATTCTTCGTTAGTGAAATTTCTGTGTTTGAAGTGTAGTTTGCTGATTGATTTAACCAGGTCGTTCCATTATAAAAACTGAATATATATTTATCTGGATTTGTTTCGTTAAAAGTTATATTGAAGTAGACATCTCCAGAGGATGTGCTTGTTATACTTGTTTTATTGTTAAACCAAATAGGACTGTCTGGGTCAGAACTTATCGTTATCGTTCTTTGCTCTGTTTGATTTTGGCCTCCTGATGAATTTGATGCAGCGATAAAATAAGTGTATGTTCCTTCATCGAGACCTGCTGTTCCGTTTTTGCTTTGATTAATGTAGAAATTCCATGAAGACATATTAAATCTCTGTAGATTTGAAAAGTATGCGAGATTAATTTCATTTAAGCTCAATGAACGATTATATATTTGGATTTCGTCAATTTGACCTCCAAAATCTTCAGTGTCAACATCCGCAGAGGAACGCCCTATCCAAATAGGAACTGACGTGTCTGGTGTTGTTGATAAGGCACTAAGGCTAGATTGCTCAGCTACTCCGTCAAGATAAAGAGTAATGCTTGGACTTGCAAGTGAACCGTTTACGCTAACCGCAAAAAAGTGCCATGTATTTTGAGTATACGTAGTTGAGAATTGTTTAAACTGAAAACTTCCACCTGTTGTAGATGTAAAGTAGTTTAACTTATCACCATCTAGACGAATCATTTTGACAAGTTGGTGACTTCCAGTTGAACCATACTGGCCAATGACAATCGGTCTTCCGTTAACACCATTTTCGTTGAACCATCCCATTATAGTCATATTCACTTGAAGTGCAGCGAGATCTGAGGAATTTCCAAGATTAATATAGTCACCATCTCCATCAAATGAATAGGCTCCACCATATTTTCCAGATAAGGTAGGTACGGCATTATCATGCACAGTTCCATTCAATCCAAGAGAACCAAAAGAAATTACTTTTGTATCATTTTCGCCCAAGGAAGAAAGATTATTAAGATTAAACCATGCTAATAAGTTATTACTCATGGCAGTATAATTTGTGCTGTTCCAGTTGTATGTTACTAAATTTAAATTTGTTTCTATGATTGTTGTGTTTATCTCAATTGAAGTGCTCGATGTGATTGTATTATTTGCAGGAGTGGGGATGTTAAAAATAAATATCGGAAATCCAGATACAAATAACATTAAGAATATTGAAACTAAAAAAATTAATCCTACCTCTCTTTTCATCTTTATTATAATAGATATATAATTATAAACTTATCAATCTATACTATAAATCTTTCTTGCATAAAAGTTTTACACTGACAAAGTTAAAGCATTGTCGATTATGTTAAACATTGGTGGAGAACTTATACTATGATGTCTGCAAGGTCTTGCATAGCTTTTCAGAAGAACAGATAATTAAAGACTTTTAGATACAAATTTTGCACATAAAGTTAATCCCTATAAACCTAGAATCCAACGAGGACCGCTACAGGAGTGTGAGACGCCCGGACCAGGCTCAAGAAAAAAGTGTCTCAGTTGGGACCTATGTACCAACTTTGTGTTTATTTCGTTAGTGTTTTCTTGAATATACTCTATGACTATTCAGGTTGCTAACCCTGTACCAAGAGATCGAGAGAATATAAATTTTTCTACTTCTCCGGGAACTTTGCTTTTCCAAGGGATTCAGCTTTAGTACTATTTTTTTCTCCGAATATCCTATTTTTCAATTGTTTAGGATGAAAATTAAGTTTTATTAGTTCTTCTTCAGAGGAGATTAACTCTATCGATTTAACCTTTCCATCTGGATCGTTATTTTCTAAGTCTCCTCCGATAATATTGCATTTGAAAATTAAATCCAGAGTATCATCTTCATCTGTGTAAACACTCTTATAATAAGCTAAATGATCTACTTCGACATCAAGCCCAGTTTCTTCTTTTACTTCTCTAACGACACATTCTTCAATACTCTCTTTATGCTCCCAGCCTCCTCCAGGCAACAGATAATAGTCTCCAAATTTTTTGTTTTCATGTCTTACTATTACTAGTTTCCCGTTGTAAAAGACAACTGCAGTTATTCTAACATTTGGTTTCATTTTGTATATCTTCTTCCAGATTTAATTATATTTAAACTATTTGGACCTTCGTTGAATAGAAGATCTAGTACAGACATAAAAGGCTCGAATTTATCTTTATTTAGTTGAGAATATTCTGGATGTTTATATTCCTGAAACTCGACTTCAATATTTGCATTTCTGAAGATTTCTTGATTAAGATAATTTCTTCCATCTATCCCTGATACATAGGTGCTTGCATTCAACTTTAGACATATTTCTAAAAGGGCTTCGCTTGACTTGCTCTTTACAGCTAATTCGGTTGACAAAATTATTTTTTTATTAATTTTAAGTTTATCAAACAGAAATTTTATAAGTTTAATATTTAAATCGCTTAAATTGTCAGAACATACTGAATAAATTTGTTCTATTTCACCAATATACTTTTTATAATATTTAGATTCCAAATAATTTTCTTTTATTAAGAATAAATGCTTTTCTTTCCAGCTAGTATTGTACGAGATCTTAATTTCTGATATTTTGTCTCCAAAGTTATATCTAACTGGAACAGTAATCCAAGACCATCCGTGCTTTGTTTTTATTTTATTCCGATTTTGAAAATCATTTTTCTTAAATTGTGTCGAGTTGTATAAAACAATCACATCTGCATAATCGCATTTATCAAAAAATCCAAGATAGGGTAAGAAATTAGGTTGATGAATTGTAATTTTCATTTTTCTAAGAATCTGTATATTTCAAAAGATTCGGCAAATTTAATTCTAGATTGATAACCTCTAAATGATGCGCTATTTATTATTGCATTTATTTCTAAATATCTCTTCTTTAGTTTAATTAGTGATTTATAAGATTTTAATGAAGCTAGTTTTTTACTCAAACTTTTCTCAATATTTACAAAATATGTTGGACGAAAATCTAAGTCTGATGACGGAGATTCATAAAAAAATATCTGAGGAACATTTCTTCCTGCAGCTAAACTTGCTAAACTTGCATTGAGATGATCTTGGTGAGTATCTTTGTTTGAATGTGTGTACATCCTTGAAACTTTTTTAGAGATAATCACTTTCTCAATCATCTCAATGACTTCAGAATTACATTTGATTTTAGTGTCTTCTAATTCAAAGAAAAATATTTCAGTTATTCCTAATATCTGAGCAGATTTTTTAGCTTCGTTTTTTCTTTTGAGTGGATTGCCGATTTTCTCACCATTGCTCATTACAACTGCGTAAACCTTATCTCCTTTGTCCCTATGCTTTCTTATTGTTCCTGCCATTCCAAGTTCATAGTCATCTGGGTGAGCACCTATAACTAGAATATTCATTTTATCCTCCCGATTATTTCTTCTGTTGCTTCTTCCAAACTTTGTTTGCTGGTGTTTATTTCTGCATAGTTCTTTTCATTACTCATAACTTTTCTTATCTCATCTTCTATAGTCAATATTTTTTCAGGATCACTTTCAACCAATTCATCAAGCCAAGTATTGTTTTTTCGTTCGCTCAATCTTTTTATCCTATCTTCTTGAGAAGCAGAGATTAAAAAATTATAATCGAAATGCGGATAAAAAGGAATAATTATTCTTCCAAAATATCGATTTACTCCTAAATGATTAAATACTCTGGAGAAAGCAACAACACTTGGAAATCCTCTTTCCTGTAGAAAATAATCGCTACCAATTTCATTTGAAACTCTGTCAAAAATCATACTTGCAGAGTAACCAAGTTCTCTGAGAGTTTGAGATTTTGTCCTATTTGCAAAATTTAATGGTAAAGATACTTTTTTTGAATTTTTCTGTAGTGGTCCAGAATTTACAACTACTTCATATCCTTTTTCATTGAGAGCTCTATAAACCGACTGAATAATTGTAGATTTGCCGCTAAGTTCTGTGCCCTCAAATAAAATTCTATTCATATTTTATCTCCTTTGTATCTGGAAGTTGTTTCCAGTTTGTAGATTCTTGGTAAAATGGTCTTAACAAAATTTTCCCGAAACTATTCCAAGATCTTTCTAAGGCAAAAAAGAAAAACAAACCATATCTTTGATCTTTAATCAGAGATGAATAATCTATCCCCAATTCCATATACTGTCTCAGATAGATAAATTCTGGATGTCTTTGATAAATTGAATTTAAATCACTCCAAATTCTTTTCCATTTAGAAATCCAACTAGATATTGTTTGTACAGGCTGGTAAATAAAAACAGAGTTTTCTGCTTCCTTAATAGTGCCAGGCCCGTAACGAAAATAAATTAGATGAGTTAAATAGCTATCATCCCCCATTGCTTCTGAATCGATATCATAAACTCCACGTCTTAATAAGTAAATTCCGCCAGTTGCAAATATTTTTTTTCTTTTGTTTTTATCAAATGGGTGAAATTTTGAGACATCTCCTCTGGCAATTACATATTTTGGATTCAATGTCCTGACATTCATAAAATTATAGAATAAACCTCTTTTTCTTACAGGTTTTCCTTTAGAGTAGAACATTTTTACTGAAGGGTATCTTTTTGACTCTTCTAAAAGGTTTATAATCGCCCCATTTTTTAGTTTAATATCGCTATCCAAGAAAATAATTTCCCTTGATTTTTTATTGATCAGATTTAATGCGACCTTTTGTGAGACAATTTTTCCTCTGGGAGTTTTGATTATCTTTATTTTCAATTTAATTTTTTTAGATACCTCTTTTGCTACCTCTTCAGTTTTATCACTACAATCACTTAAACATAAAAATATTTCATTATTTTCTTTTATTATTTTTATTTCTTTATCTAAATCTTTCAGTAAAAGGCCTATATTCTTTTCTTCATTGTACGCACAAATTATTATAGAAATCATTTTGTAACTCTAAAAAAAGAAAGTATCCCAAATTTATTTATTATCGGAATGTTTTCTAGAAACTCATCTAAGGGAGATAATCCTCTGGACATATTTGGAGTGAGAAGATAAAAAGATTTTTCTCCACCTAAGTCAAATTCTATAGGAGGTAGTACTCCAATTCTTCTAACTTCTTCGATTGAGAATCCTGTTTCTTCAAGACTCCTTCTAACAGTTCTTTCTGGGAGATATTGAAATATTTTTTTTCCTTTTGTAAATTTTTCTTCTCTTCCAAAAGTTTTTCTTATCCCTTTAGATATGGCTCTTGGAAGAGCGTTAAGATCATGAGGATTGCTCGTATTTACAATGTAGGTGCCCCTTTTTTTTAGAACCCTATATGCTTCACTGATTGCAGTATCTGGATTTGGAAAATGAACTAATGCATCTAAGCAAGTTACTAGTTCATAAGATTCTTGTTCGAAAGGCAATTGTTCTGCATCTCCACGATGAAGTTTTAATCCCGGATTTCTTTTTTTAGCTATATTCAACATTTCAGTCGATAT
>CAYNAC010000048.1:0-5748 GCA_964395155.1 Candidatus Woesearchaeota archaeon | reverse complement strand
GACCCCCTCCCGCCGCCCCACGCACTCCCCCACTCAAAACAAACGTACCCCCCACCGCACCCCCACCCGCCCCCCCGGGGGGGGCGCGACTGGAAAAAAGCAAATTATATCCAAGGTTATTGCCTTAAGGCAGATATTAAGAAGTATTTTGATAATGTAGATCATAACATATTAATTAATATTCTTAAAAGAAAAATAAAAGACGAAAAGATAATGTGGTTGATTAAAAAAGTGCTTAGTAATTTTGAAAATGAAAGCATTGCAAAGGGTATGCCTTTAGGAAATTATACCTCTCAATTCTTCGCGAATGTTTATTTAAACGAATTAGATTATTTTGTTAAACATATTTTAAAGGCAAAATATTATATGCGTTACGTAGATGATTTTGTTATTTTACATAAACGTAAAAAGTTATTGGAACTCCATAAAGAAAGAATAAAGAGATACTTAAAAGTTCTAAACCTTGAATTGCATCCAGATAAATCTGCAATAATTCCGCTTCATAAAGGAACTACATTTTTAGGCTATAGAATATTTTACCACTATAAGCTATTAAGAAAAAGAAACTTTAGGACTTTTAAGAGAAGATATGAAAAGATGTTAAAATTATATAAAAACGGTTTGATAAGTAAAAAAAATCTAATAGCCCAATTAAAAGGATGGTTTGGATATGCACAGTGGGCAAACACTTACAAAGTAAGACAAGAGATACTAAAAGAAATTGAGAAAATTAACCCAGAATCTCTAAAAGAGCCCGGGAGCCAAAGAGAGAGAGAGAGAAAAAGAGAGAGAATACAGAGCAGGGTATTTGGGGTGGACACGGAAAACTTAACGTCGAAGAACGTGAACTCCACCCGGAAAAATCAGAGGGACAGATTTAGCCAATTTTCTATTACTTTCTCCACCCCGCTTCTAGGGGTGGTGAAACCCCATTCCCTATATTGCGGAAGCAAATCTTTATTGGAAACAACAAACATCCATCTGGAAGGATAATGCCGGTTTAGGAAATCTACTTTTGCTCTCATCTGATTTTTCTTTCTTAGCAAACTTCCTTTTTCAACTTCAATTGCCCACCATTCATCATTGTGATAAAAGGTTATATCCGGATATCTAGTCTCATGTTTTGCACATCTTATTCCTAGAGAGGTGAGAAGTCTTTCTACTGACCAGACTAGGAACGTATGAGTTTTAGAATGGTTCATAATTTTTCTAACTAATACTGGAATGGTTGCTTTTTCCATTACATCATATTCGTTTGCATCTTCCCAACCTTCTTCATGCAAAGCTTCTATCTGTTCTTCATCTAGTTCTTCTCTAAAAAATACATCTGTTCTATCAGCATCTAATTTATCTAAAATTTCAAAGTTCTTATTTTCTAATTCTAACCTTCTTTTTTCTTTTAGTCTTTCAAGTTCCTTAATATTATCCTTTAGTTGGCTTCTTTTTTCTTCGAATTGTTGTAAAGACTCATTTCTTGTAACTTCCATTAGGCATCTTTGAGCTATTGCCTTTGTTTCTAACAAAGCACTCTTAAATTTATTGAGTTTATTTATTTCTGGAATTAGCTTTAGTTTGGATGCTACTTCATCAAGAGTTTGTTGTAGCATTTCCTTGCCCAGATTTTCAAGTTGGGTTTCAAGTAGTTTTTCTGTTTGATCTATTTTATTTTGAATTTCTTCTCTTTTCTCTCTCCTTACTTTAATTTTTTGTTGTATCTTTTTATTTATTTGATAAATTACATAGAAAAAGAATGGAATAATAGCAATAATTAGGATGATTAATGTTTTCCAAGTCATAAGTAAATCTAGTGTTTGATAAAGCAAAATAAATAGATTTTCCTTAAATATTTTGACATTTTTTACAAATTGAATTACTTTATCTCCGATTGTGATGTGTAATAATATGCCTACAAATACAACTAAGGCAAATTGCTCTTCTTGTTTCATACAAAGGCGCCCATCTTGCTGTTTACAAGCGCCCAAACTTCTGGATCTTTGAGAATCCTTGTCATTAGAGTATTCATTTCATCTTGTTTGATGTCTTTCTTTAGAATTTCATTTGCTTCTTCTCTTTTGAGGACAAGTCCGCATTGCTTACAAAATTTGTTAATTGGTGGGTTGATTGCTTCGCATCTCATGCATGGAAGTGGTGCGAAGCTTGACTCTTTGTTTTCTTTCTCTATTGTTATTCCATTTGCTAAAAGAACAGCTTTGTCCGTATCTTTTCCAGACATATGAACATAGATTGCAGCCATAGATGAGCCTTGCACCCAACCTAAGTATTGTTTCATTGAAGCTTCGCTCATGATTGAAGCAAGTTGAGTGGCTCGACTGTGCCTAAGAAGATGGGGATGAATGCGCTTCTTTATTCCAGCCCTCTTTGCTGCTAATTTTAGAATTGCAGTTATTCTATTATAACAAAGCAATTCACCTCTGTGATTATGCCACAAACAGGCATTTGGGTTATCATTTTTTGGATGTTCATTAATCCAAGCTTGTAATAATGGAGCACTGCTTACTACTAAGATTTTTCTCATACCTGTTTTTCCATTTACAGTTAGTCTTGCCCCATACTTTTCAAAAGATACATGTTTAATCTGCATAGTTCCTATTTCTCCAACTCTTGCTCCTGATTCTGCAATAGTCGAGATTAATGCTTTATCTCTTAGAGTATCACAATGTTTGATAATGGAAACAAATTCCTCTTCTGTAAGTAGTTCTTCTGGTAGTTTACTATGTTTATGCCCCATTTTTAGGGAAATCCATTTTACTTCTTTAGGATGGGGATCATCCTTATTACAACCCCTCAAGAATCGGTAGAAACGCCTGACAATAAGCTTAAACCCTCTTTTGGTATGTTCGCTTAAGTCAGTTTGATTAATTTCAGAAACGACCTTTCTAATATCTTCTTCATTAGCACCTTCAAACTCTTTTCCAAGCAGTTTATCTAGTTTAATTAAGTCATAGAAGTAGCGTTCAATTTTTGAGTAGCCTATGCCTTCGCTTAGCAAAAAGTTATGGAACCTAAGAACTGTTTCTTTATTTTTCGCAGAGACAGGTGAGTCCTTAAATCGGGCTAAGACCCGTTCGTAGCGAACTTTTAAGTTGTGTATGTCCATTGTCCTTCATCTTGAACACTAATAAAGTTTGTCGAGTTCGGTTATATCCGTTCGAGTTCA
The DNA here is from genome assembly GCA_964395155.1 of Candidatus Woesearchaeota archaeon. Taxonomy (GTDB): domain Archaea; phylum Nanobdellota; class Nanobdellia; order Pacearchaeales; family GW2011-AR1; genus SICU01. The sequence goes on along the minus strand of CAYNAC010000048.1, from coordinate 2,570 downwards.
AGAGGGCTTTGAACTTTTTGTGTAAAGCCTCTGGGGGGACTTGAACCCCCTACCTCAAGTTCATTCGACCATAATTTACGAAACTTGCGCTCTACCTGCTGAGCTACAGAGGCATAAGGAATAAAAAGCCAGATGTTTTTTAAAATGTATGTCTTCGAAGTTATTTACTCTAGGAGTTGTTATATTTATTGCTGTTGCATTTAGTATGTTTTTATTTATAGATTCACTTAATGGCAATTTAAGTGAGGCCACAGGTCTTGTTGTGAGCACGGAGTCGTTTCCAACTTATTTAGAAACTCATCCTGTTGCATCAGATCTTCCTAAAAATTCAAATGTTGGAATAAATATAGGAAATAATGTTTATGAAATAAAAGGCAGTGAAGTTCATTTAACTGATAGGTTGCTTAACAAAGTTTTAATTGTTTCTTTACCTGAAGGATATGAGGAAGTTATAGGTGAACTTGGAATTTGTAATTCAATAAAAAAAGCATATTTAGAAAATGAATTAAAAGTTGAAACTTTCTCAAGCAAAGCTAAACTTTTTTTAAAATATCGTAAATTGTTAAAATATAGCGATTGCTTAAACTAATATGATTGAAGAGATAATTTCTGCTTTGAAGTTTACAGGTTTGACTGCTGAACAAATTAAAAAATTTATTGAAATTCCAAAAGATCCGACTCATGGAGATTACGCTTTTCCTTGTTTTATGTTATCTAAATCTATGAAAAAAAATCCTAATGATATTGCTAAAGATATTGTAAAAAAAATAAAAAATAAAAATTTTGAGAGAGTGGATGCAGTTGGAGCTTATGTCAACTTTTTTGTAAATTCTAAAAAGAATGCTCTTGAAGTTTTAACTAGAATTGAAAGTGAAGGAAAAAAATATGGATCTAATAAAACAGGAAGTGGTAAAAAATTTATGATTGAATTCTCTCAACCAAATACTCACAAAGCATTTCATGTGGGACATATAAGAGGAACAACTCTGGGAGAAAGTATAGCTCGATTAAAAGAATTTTGCAGTTATAAAGTATTAAGAATTAATTATTCTGGAGATACTGGAATGCACATTGCTAAATGGTTATGGGCCTATTCTAAATTTCATAAAAAGGAAGAGATTCAAACTAATGAATCTTGGTTTGCAAAAATATATGTTGAGGCCGTTCAAAAACTTCAAGATAATGAACAAGGAGAAATGGAAGTACTAGAAATAAATAAAAAACTCGATTCTAGAAGTGATGCAAAGTTGATTAAATTATGGAAAGATAGTAGATTGAAATCGATAGCTGCTTGGAAACCAATATACAAAGATTTAGGAGTCGAATTTGATAAACAATTTTTTGAAAGTCAGATGGAGGAAGCAGGGAAAAAAATAGCAATAAATCTTGTTGAAAATGGGATAGCTGAAATATCTGATGGGGCAACGATTATGAATTTAAATGATAAAAACCTTGGTGTTTGGGTTTTACTAAGAAAAGACGGGACGGTTCTTTATTCTGCGAAAGATCTTGCTTTAGCAAAAGAGAAATTTTCCAAATATGAATTTGATGAATCTTTGGTTATTACAAGCGTTGAACAAAATCTTCATTTTCAACAATTAAAAAAAACTCTAGAGATTATGAAATTTAATAATTGGGAAAAATATAAACATATGGGGTATGAATCTGTAAGGCTTCCAGAAGGAAAAATGTCTTCAAGAACAGGAAATAACATACTTTATGCTGATTTTAGAAATGAGATTGTTAATTCTGCTAAGGAAGAAATTTCTAAAAGAGATTCAATTGACGAAAAAGAAATTAATGAAAGAGCTTTTTCTATAGGAATTTCAGCTATAAAATATTCTATGCTTAAGCAAGATACTAATAAGGTAATTATTTTTGATAAAAAGGAGTCTATAAAATTTGAGGGAGACACAGGTCCTTACTTACTTTATAGCTTAGCTCGTGCAAATAGTATATTAAAAAAAGTAAAAGTTAGTGGAAATATTAAAATAAATAATGTAGAAATTTCTGAAAGGGTTTTAATAAATGAACTGGAGAAATTTCCAAATATTGTTATGGAAGCTTCTAAGACTCTAAGTCCTTCTGTTATTGCGCACTACTCTTATAATTTAGCTCAAAAATTTAATGAATTTTATCACTCTTGTAGTGTTATTGGAAGTAAAGAAGAAAGTTTTAGAATTTCTCTTGTTAAGTCTTTTATGCAAGTAATGGAGAATTCTTTATATTTATTAGGAATTCCGTTGATAAAGAAAATGTAAAAGTTTAACTAGAATTAAAATTAGTATTGTTTGCTAAATTTTGTAGCAGGTTATTTTTGTTTATGGTTTTTATTATTGAAAGAATTAAAACAACAATACCAATAACTAAAATGAAAGATATAAGAATAAAAGTTAGATTATATTTTGATTCCTTGTTTTGGGGATTTAATTTGTTAGGAGTTTTATCTAATTTATCTTCATTAGTTGTTAGTTCTGATGAATCAAACTCGCTACTATCCAATAAACTTGAGCAACCTAGATCTACAGGATAATCTATGAGTCCATCTCCATCATTATCTTTTCCATCTT
>CAYNAC010000047.1:0-5846 GCA_964395155.1 Candidatus Woesearchaeota archaeon | reverse complement strand
GAGCCAAAAAGGATTATCACAGGGTTACTTAATTCTACCTTCAAATATTCAATAATTCCAGATTCATATATTTTTTTTATATTATGAAGTTTTTTTTCTAAAAGATATTTTTCACCAGTCAAATTAGCAGTGTAAAAAACTACATTTTCTGTTTTAGTTATCATCAAGATACTCCCTTTCTCAAGTTCTTTGCAGTATCTTATAACAGAAGGCAATGGAAGTTTTAGAGTTCTTTCCAACCCCCTAACTCTAATTTTAGCAGTAGGATTAGTAAAAAAGTATTCCTTGATAGTTTGTTTGATATCTTTATTTCTCATTGATAATATTAATTATCAATTGATATTTAAAGTTATCTATTGTAGATATTGAAGATGGCCATTATCTATGGAATTAATATAAAAGAAGGACAAAATCCCAAACAGAGTTTCCGCGTTGAGCGAGGACGATAGTAGATTGCATGTCGATGGCTACGACTGGGACGACTACGACGTCTATGGTTATGCTTTTCCGGTAAATGTTCTGAAAGCTGATAAAAAATAATTTTTTTAAACGCATAGCAAAACAGAAATATAAAAGATTAGAAGAGATAGATAATTCAAAGATTAAAAATATTCTCTAAATCACTTTGATTTTAAAGTAATCTTTCCACCCATTTTTTCAACGGATTTGATCGCACTCTCTGTTGCTGCACCAGCAATTATATTCAATTTCAAGTTTCTTGTCAATTTTCCAACAACTTTGTAGTCGGAAAAGTCAGCATTCGTTAATTTATCAGACATTCTTTCTAAGTTTAAAGTTTTTAATTTATTTCCAGAAAATCTCATTCTAGTTTTTCTTTTTCCGAAGTATAAGTCCATTCCCTTTTTCAAGATTTTAGTTTTTTTCTGGTCTCCACGTTTTCCACTACCTGCCATTCCAAAACCTCCTCTGTGTCCACTACCTCTAGCTTTCTTCTTCCCGCCTCTTCCATGAGTGTGGCTTCCTCTAAATCTTGTAGATTTTTTTCTCTTTTTATGAGTTGTCATTATTCGTCCTCTCCCCAATCACGAGCTCTAATTTCTTCCATTAAATTCTCGTCAGCCAATGATTCTATATTGTCTTCATCTGCTTCAACATAAGTTCCTTCTTCTCCACATCTCTTACATTCCTCAGGAGGAAGTTTACCATATGCAATAGAACCACACTGACATTCCCAAGTTGTTTTTAATTTTGTCATAACATTCTCTCCAAAAGTAAATTTATATGTTCTTTATTATCTCCTAAAACTCCTTTACCTACTCCAAAATGTTTTTTACTTTCGATTCCTTTTCTAGGAGGATGTAATCTGAAGAAAGGTTTTATCCCCATTTCTCGTAAAGATTTTTTTTCAATATTTTTCATAACTGATTCAACATCTATCTTCCCCTTTTTATCAATTTTTTCTCCTCTTAATGAAATTAATTTAGAAAGATTTTCATTACTTATTTTACCATATGCAACAAAACTTCTCACTTTATTAAGTAACTGAATATTTTCAGGAGTTTCATTCATCAAAATTGCAGAATATTTTCTTCTAAGTAAAATATTATCCAAAATACTATTTGCATTTTGACTGACATCCACCATTCCAGAAATTCTTATCACTATTATCATGCTATTTTCTCCGTTCTCCTTAGAGCATCTAAACAGGCATTAGCTGCATTTATTGTAGTTCTTCCTTGACCTTTAGCGTAAGAGTACACATCTTTTATTCCAGCAAGTCTCAATATTTTTTTACATTCATCACTAACTACAAGTCCAGTTCCTTGAGGTGCAGGTATTAATCTAATCACTACACTACCACATTTTCCTTCTACTACAAATGGGATACTATGTGGTTCAGAACAAGAACAGTCAAAGTGCCCACAACCTCTGTGAACTTTTATCACATTGAGTTTAGCAAGTCTTATTGCTTTTTCTCTAGAAGGTAATGTTTCTTTTGACTTTCCTAAGCCAACACCTACATGACCATTCTTATCGCCTACAACTGCCATCGAAGAAAAAGTAAGAACATTTCCTTCCATTGTTTTCTTTTGAGTTTGTCTCCAAGCTCTTCTCTTACCTCCTCCAAATTTACCTTTAGATTGCCCTACAAGTAATAAATCCTTTTCTAATGTAATCAAACTATCAACTATTTCAGGCTCAAGTATTTTCTTTCCACTCAATAAAATTTCATCAATATTTTTTATCTTTCCATTTTTTACATTCTTTCCTATTTCAGTTTTAGGAGACCATGCTTGAATAGGGGTTTTTTCTTCCTCGACACTCTGAGTAATTAGTTCTTCTTCAGTTGCAGGAACTTCAAGATTTATTCCAATTTCTTCTTTTTCTTCAATTTTTTTCGTCATTTTTATTTAAGCTTCTCCTTAAGTTGATTAATAAGTTTTGCTGTTTCCTCTTTTTTGTTTAACATTTCATCATCAGGTAAAACTTCTTCATTGCAAGGAATTGTAAATCCTGCATCCTTTAATCCTCTAACGAATGCATAAATTCTAGATTTTGGAACGTGATTTAATAATCCTATATCTAAAACTCCATCGGAAACTTTTGATTTCTTTGCAAGTAAAAATCCCATCAAGTAAGCAGCAGGCAAACTTTTCAAGCTTCCTTCTAATTTTTGAGGCCAACCATACTTTATCAAATCTTTCGTGCTAACATTAACCAAAACTTTATCTTTTGCAATTTCAGATATAACTATTTGAGCCAACAAATATTTATTTGTTTTTCTAAATACTACTCTAGGTTTTCTAGACATTAAAAGATGAAATCTAGCTTTGTAGTCAGTTCTACCTTCTAATCTTCTCTTTCTTATTGTGCGTTGAATTCCCCTCATTGTTTACTCTCCTTCTTCATAAGTTGAATGTGTTCTTTCAAGTGAGCCTTATTTCTGAAATTTTTACTTCTCACACCTTTTCTAAGTGTTAAAAATTCTTCATTGTTTATTGAACCATGCTTTCTTATTTCAGATAAATAAGATCTAAGCTTTCTAGTCAAAGTCATATAATCTTTTTTTCTACTATTAGGTCTCATACGTATACTTCCGGCTCTTCTTCTCTTTCTAGGAGAATTAGATTTTCTTCCTTTAACTTCATTAATAAATATGACTTTGGATGCAACCAAGTCTCTAATGTCTTGTTTAGTTATTGCTTCTTTTATTTCATTAATGCTATTTGAGTTAAATCTTATTCTTCCAACACCTACTCCAAGCGTTCTAGCAGCTAATTGTTTTTTCTTACTTAGATCCATTTTTATCTCCATTCTTTACATTTAATATTTCAAGTTTCATTTCAGATGCCTTCTTTATCATCTCGATTCTTTTTCTAGCACCTATAGTTCTAGCTATTATCAAAATATTCTCTTTTCCAGCATTATTTATATCTTGCATGTTTCTAATTAAAATAGGCATCTTCCCATTTATTCTTCCAGATTCTTTTTTGGCAGATTTAAATCCTATTCTAGGAGATTTTGTGTATCCAAATCTATTTTTTCTTATTTTGCTATGTCTACCCTTAGCACTTCTCCACTTTTGAAGCTTAGGTCTTCTAAGACCCATTCTACTATATTTTAAAGTACTACGTCTTACAAATCTCTTCATATTTCTGCTCCTGGTTTTTTAGTGATAAATATTCCGTCCTGAAATATTCTTCTGTCTTTTTTAGTTACTGTTGTAGCCTTCTCTATATTTGCTGCAGTTTGTCCTGCTTTTTCAACATCTGCACTAGAAATAATTATTTTATTATTTTCCACTTTGACTTCGACGCCAGAAATTATTTTTGCATTTCTTGCAACTTTTTCTCCCAAAAAGTTGCTTATCAACAATTTATCTTTATCCACTTTAACAGTCATAGGAAAATGTACATTGCAGATTTCCATTTCATAAACAAATCTCTCACTCAAACCCTTGAATAAATTCTTTATGTGAGCGACATAAGAGTTAATATTAGCTATTTTTTTTCTATTTGCTTTTTCACACCTTAAATTTATTTTTCCATCTTTAACTTCAACATCTACATTATGAGTTTCAAAATTTCTTAACAATTTAGTATTTCCTTTAGAACATTCGAATGTGCCATTAGAATAAATGCAATTTATTCCTTGAGGAATTTCAATAAACATTTCATAATTTTGTCTCATTTAATAAAAGTAAGCTACTATGCTTCCTCCAATTCCTTTATCCAGAGCAGTCTGATGAGTTACAAGACCCTTACTCGTAGAAATGATTATTGACCCAATTCCTCTAGCAGGAAGATATCTTCTAATATATTTATCAATATCTTTTACTTTTACAATATATCTAGGTTTAACAGCCTTACATTTGTTTAAATTTCCAAAAACAACAACTAAAACTTTAGAAGTAACAGAATATTCTGAAATATATCCTTTTAATTTACCGATTGCCAAAATATTTTGTAAAAATTTAGAATGATGTTTCAAAGTAACTTCGGTCTGCCCAGCTACCTTAGCATTCATTATTCGATTTAAACCATCCGAAACTATATCTTGACTCATGTTAACTATATTTTTTGAAACCTATTTCAGGTGCAATTTCTCTGAAACAGTGCCTACATAAATGTAAGCTATATTGATTTAAGTGAGCTCCAAATCTTCCACATCTTTTGCATTTTTGGGCAGCAACTCCAAATTTTCTATCTTTAGGCTTGTTAAATTTCAAGAATTTTTTCGCCATCTCAGGTTTATTTTTTATCTGTTTTAAAACCTTATTCCAATCGCTTGCAGTCATTCCAAAACCTCCGTATTGAAAGTTTCTTTCATGTAGTTAATTATTTCTTCTGGAGTTACATGTTGCTTACTTGGAACTTTTCCAGTTTTTATTTTTCTTTTTTTAACTCTTAATCCTGGTCTTTCAAAAACGACAGTTACGTTAAATCCTCTAATTCCTATTTCTCTCATATATTTCACTCCTGGAATATTAATATATTCATTAATTCCAAAAGAAAAATTATTTTTATCTATCTGTTTAACTTTTAATCTGTTATCTATTGCTCCAAGAAGTTTTCTCAAAACTTCTATAGCCTCTTTTCTTCTTAAAGTAACATTTGTTCCAAGTTCCATTTTAGGTTTAACTCCAAAAGCAGGAATTCTCATTCTAGGACCAGATTTAGTTATCTGAGCTTTTTTCTCAGAAATTATTTCAAGTAATTTTTTCGCCTTCTCCAAATCTTTCTCGACAGCTCCAGCACTCAAAACAACTCTAGTTATTTTAGGAATTCTCATCACGTTATTCATATTAAAATAATTTGCGCTTTCTCAAGCACAATACTCCCATTATCAAATTTAACTTTAATTTTATTATCCTCAAAAATATCTTCTATCTTTCCAGTTTTTCCTATATAATTTCCAGCAATCACAAAAATTTCTTTTCCTTTAGACATTTCAATATGTTTTACTATTTTATTATCATTGCTAAGTATCAATGTATCTCCGACGGAAAAATTCTTATTTGATAAAACATTTGTTCCATCGTGTAAAGAATATTGAAAGACTTCTTTTTTGATAGCTACTTTGCCTTTTATCTTAAGTTTTCTATCTTTTTCCTTTGTTTCTACAAAGTCAAATCTTCCAGTTGGAAGAAGATTTAATAAATAATTTTTATCTGCTTCAAGAATAGAAAACAAACAAATTGGTTCGTTAACATCCTTAACATTTTTTCCATTAATTTTTATTTTTTTATTATGAACCATTCCCTTGACTTCTTTACTAGTAGAGGCAAGTTTAAGCATATCTCTTATAGCAACAATTAATGGTACAGAATCAGAGCTGTTTCTCAAAGCGCTAGCTATATATTTTGTTCCTTTTCTAGCTAGCGG
>CAYNAC010000046.1:0-6142 GCA_964395155.1 Candidatus Woesearchaeota archaeon | reverse complement strand
ATTTCTCTAAAAAGATAGACCATCGTCACTTTCTTTTTAATTTTGGATCTTTTGCCTTTGGTTTCACTATTCCCAAAAAGAACTTTAATAGCCATTATGAAAAGTTTAAGAATAAAGACATAAGAGAATCTATAGCAGAAAATACTGGAATAAATAAAGAATTTGTTAAATCTCTGATAGTTTTATTAGATAATGGAGGTAACAGAATTTTTAATAAAATTGTTGATTCTGGGGAAGATCCATTTGATCCCCAAAGCTATAAAATCTATCTTGATGCTTATTTTGAATTTATTCATAAAGCTAATGTAGATATTTATGTTAGCTTCGATATAGGTCCATCATATACTACTCGTGATGAAGTTTCTAAAAGGGGTTGTCAAATTTGGGATTCTACAAATCATGAAAAAAAAGCGAATCTAAACGATTTCCTTCTTAGTGAATCAGCCAATAGAAAGAAAAGTGGAGAGCTAATGATGGTAGTTATCAGTGCAACAGATATCGATTCTTTTGAGAAAAGATTAAGTCATTTGTATAAAAAATTTGGAAGTAAAATAGATTATTTGGCGATCGGAGGAATAGCCGATCAAAACGTAGCCTTTGCTGAAAAGATTCTTCAAACCCTAAGAAATTTTATAGAGAAAAATAACTGGAAAGTTAAAATACATGGGTTAGGGATGGGTGGATTGAAGAATATTCCTTTAATAATAAAATATGGAATAGACACCTGCGATGTGGCAACTCCTTGGAGACGTGCTTGCACAGATGCCATTTCTAATATGTATGTTCCTTTATTTGATTCTGATTTTAATTTTACAGACAATAAAAATGCATTAGAATATCATGAAATTTATGATAAAATCTGGACTAAATTAGAATGCGAGTGCCCATTTTGTAAAGATTTAGAGATTAAGGAAATTGTTAAAATTTACAAAATGTCTGACAAAAGAAAAACTAAAAAAGATGGACACCTAGATGAATATTATCAGATGAGGGTTAGAATATTTTACCATAATCTATTCCAACACTTGGCGCTTATGAAAAAATTGAGAGATTATAAGTTGAAATATGGAAAAGAATTTATTAAAAAATTTGTTCAAGATTTACCGCAAGATAAACTAAAGAAAAAGTTTGACAAATTAATATAATTTAATTTGGAATTATTCTTGTTCTAGTCTTCTCTTTATTACTTTATCATATTTTGGATCCAATTCAAATCCGATTGAATGCCTGTTTAATTTTCTAGCTGCAACTAGCGTAGTACCTGACCCTAAGAAAGGATCTAAAACCCAATCCCCTTGATTTGTTGACATTTTAATTATTCTTTCGATCATATCTACTGGATAAATGCAAGGATGATCTTCCATATCAAATTTCTTTTTAGTCATATTATTTACTCTATTAAAGAACCAAACATCAGTAGGATTACGACCCGTAGAAGCATCAAATCTTTTATCATTTTGAGTTAGAACTGGAATCTTTACATCTTTTAAATTGAAAGTGTAGTTATCTAGATCTTTGACAAACCATAATATTGCTTCCCACCTCCCGCTTAATCTATTTGTACAATTCTGCATATTATTAAAATGCCAAACTATTTTATTTCTTAACTTAAACCCATTTTTTCGACCTAATTCCCACGCAATACTGTCTAAAGGAATTATTTCTTTAGTCTTCTTTTCAGGTACTGGGCCAACATTTAGGAAGAAACTCCCATCTGGAGTTAAAACTCTATGAACCTCTTTCATTGTTTCATCTATTAAACTTTTCCATTCATCTAAACCAACATCATCAGAGTATAATCCGTAAGCCTTCTTTAGATTATAAGGGGGAGAGGTAACTGCCATCTTGATACTATTTCTTTCTAACTCTTTCAAAAGCTTTCTACAATCTCCAAACTTGTATATTGTTTTTGTCATGTTATCTTGTGTTTTTCTTTACAAACTCTGATAGAGTTTTATTGTCCATATACCAGTAAAGGCCACGTATGTCCTTTGTCTCTTTTTTCCTTCTAGTTTTTGGAAGATTAAGCCTTTTTTCAGCCATCTCCACATATTCTTTTACAGTATCATAACCTATAAACTTTCTGTCAAAGTCTTTTGCAATTCTTGCAGTTGTACCACTTCCTATAAATGGATCTAAAACAATTTCATCTTTATTTGAAGCCACCAAAACTATTCTTTCAATAAGCTCTTCTGGATATTGAGCAGGATGTGTTGTTCTTTCTGGATAATTGCCACTTACCATTTGCATGTACCAAACATCAGTGGGATTCTTATCCTGCGACTTGAATCTATCTGGGCGATAATTCAAAGCAGGTATTTTTATATCGTTTAAATTAAATGTATAATCTTCTTTGTCTTTAGTAAACCAAAAAACATATTCATATCTAGGGCTAAATCTTTTGTTAGTTGATCCTCCCCAATCAAAATTCCAAATTATTATATTTTTAAGATAAAAGTCTTTGAAATAATCTAGAATCCAAAATGGCGGAACTACATTCCCATCGATAGTTCTATTTTTAATGTTTATCCATATAGATCCATTTTTTTTTAAAATTCTTTTACATTCTGCAAAGGTTTCTTTTATTAACTTTCTATATTCCTCTTCAGGTAGATCATCCTTATATTTTTTCCCCTTAGTCTCAATGGCTCTTCCATTTTCATGCTTGTTTCCATAATCAATATCTATATTATAAGGAGGAGATGTAACGATCAAGTTAATTGATTCTGGAGGTAACTTTCTCATCCCAGATATACAATCCTCACAATAAATTCTATTCAATTCAACATCACCTATTTTTTCCATTTTGACCTCTGAGTATATGTCTTAATCTGGTCTTTTAATGATTTCCATTTATTTAGATTTTTGTAATCCATACACTTTTTAGTCCCCTAAAGTATATAAATCTTTCGTCCCCTAAAATTTATATATCAATTTATCTTTATGAATTAATGAAAATTGAGAAAGTTAAATCTAGAGAATACAAAGGAAAGCAATATTTCAAGTATAGAATTAGCATCCCTGAGAATAAGATGAAAGAAGCTGACCTAAAGGAAGGAGATGAACTAGATGTCAAAGCAAAGAACGGAGAATTAAATCTTAAAAAGATAAATTGAATTATGCCAATTACTTGACGGGCGTTCTCTAAGCAGTTACTAACTTTTTGTACATTTCGTTGGGAACGTGCGTTTTTAGTATGCAAATAGGCTAAATTGCTCTAACTATTAATATGCGCGCGCGTTAATGCTTCAATTTGACGGTTGTGTACGGTCTTCCTGTTTTATGATTGATTTTATGCTGAATTACTTCTATCTTGCCGAAAAATACAAGTTCTTCTATCTGGTCACGTATTGTTTGGTAGTTAGTATTTACCTTTATGTCAAGTTCTCTTAAAGACATTTCCCCATGATCTTGAAGAACCTTAATGGATATGTAAAAGTAAGTTTCATAAACTCTTCTTTCTTAATTAATTTATGGGTGCTTCAGAGGGAACTTATGAAAGAGTTTTAGAGCTTCTTGGGGATATAAGAAATAAATCAATTCTTGATTGTGGGGCGGGAAAGGGTAGAATTTCTGAATTGCTAAAAAATAAAGGAGCAAAGATTGAAGCATGTGATATAAACAAAGAACAATTTGCTCCAAAAGACATAAAGTTCAAACAGACTGATTTAAACAAAAAATTTCCATACGGAAATTCAAAATTTGACATTATAATCTCCGTAGAAGTTTTAGAGCATTTGGAAAATCCCCATCATTTTTTTAGCGAAATAAGTAGGATTTTAAAAAAAAGTGGCAGGGCAATTATAACCACCCCAAATATTTCAAACATTAAATCGAGATTACAATTTTTATTCAAGGGGAATCTACATTGGTTTCAAGATACCGAATTTGGAGAACAAGGTTCAAACCACATAAACCCCATATATTTCAAGGAACTAATTTTTATACTAAATAAAAATAATCTTAAATTAGTAGAGTTAACTACCAACAGAAATACTGGTTATACATTATACTATTCTAAAAAAGACTGGATAATTAAAAGGTTTATTTATCTAATAGCCAATTTCTTTTCCGATGTAATTTATAGAATCTTATCTCTATTTATGCATACAGAAGATAAGAAATTAAAAACCGCAGATATACTAATAATTCATATAAAAAAATAAAACTACTCTGTATTTTTTATTGTGAGCATAAAAATCAAATTGCTTACTCCAGATAATTCCTTCAACACATCTAAAAAAAAGTGCATTATAATAGGATTTTTCTTCCTTAACATCTCAAGAGAGTCGTCGCTTATTTTTTCCCTTTCTTCAAGGAAAGTTTTTGTTTTTTCCAAGTTTAAATTTTTATAAGCGAGAATAAGGAGATAATAGAATTCCCTCATCTTTAAAATAAAATTCATTTCTTCCTCTGAAAGATTTAAACTATCTGTGCGCTTCAAATATTCGTAAGAGTAATGAATAATCCTAGAGATATTGAGTAAACTCGTTAGAAAATTAAAAACATACTTTGAAGTTATCAGACCAAAAGAAATCTTTTTATTGATAAGTCTCCTACTAAGGTTAATTTGTTTGATAATTGTTCTGTGATCGTTTGTTGAAATGGCGTAGTTTGATAATTTTTCTTTTTTCAGATCTTCAATAAAGTTATCAAACTGTGATAATATCATCCAGAATACCCTTTCTATTGTTTCTTCATAATTGACACTATCTATTGATGCTATATTTTTTATGATACAATAATCTTTTTTTGTTTCTACAATTTCAAAACCTGTTAATTCAATTAAACATCTTCTTACTGATTCTAGCTGCTCAGCACTTCCAAATTTAACTCTAATTTCGTCAAATCCAGAAATGTATAAGTTTGTTAAAATTTTTTCAATATACCAGTTATCTCTTTTTTCAAAGTTAATTTCTATTTTATCATAATGAGTTGATTCGGGACTCAAGATGAGTCCCTGATCTGAAATGTCAAGATTTAGATAATCTCCATTTTTCAAAGAGTGATTTTTTATCCATTTAGAAGGCAATGAAACTGTCAGTGTACTTTCTCCGTGTTTTACTAGTTTCCTTTTCATACAATCTTTCAGATGTTAGAAGTATATAAATTTAGCTAAAGTCCACATATACATATAATTATGTAAATATTACACATAAACTATAAAATCTTTCTACGGGTTAGTCCTATATGAAATTAGAGACTCTTAATCTTGGAAAGTTAAGAGAAAGAGTACCATTTGGAGAAAATATTGTATACTATAGAAGAGGGCTTGAAGAACTCTCATTGAATATAACTAATGCTTGTCCAAATGCTTGCACTTTCTGTATAAGGGATAGGGATAAAGGTTGGGGTGTATCAAATCTTTACATGAGAGAGGATCCTTCAGTTCAAGAAATTTTGGACGCTTTTGACAGAGAACAGAAAAAAATAGTGGCTTCTGGAATAAGATTAGATAAAGTAAAAATATGTGGATATGGTGAACCAATACTCAGATTTAATGACTTATTCCCAATAGCCGAGCATATTAAAGAAAGAGACCCAAAATCAAATATTCAAGTAACGACCACTGGTTGGCCTTATTTCAGATTCATCTCAGAAGATGTATCAAGATTAAAAGATCTTAAAATTGCAGGCATGGATAGTGTCTATTTGAGTTTAAGCACCTTAGATCTTGAAACGTACCGCAAACTCGTTAGACCTGGAGTAAATGAATATGATGTAAATGCTTTTGATGATAGCTTAAGATTTGGAATCGCTGCCAGAGATGCAGGTCTTGAAGTCACTCTGGGGTTTATCAATCTTGCAGGGATAAGAGAAGAAGAGGTTCGTGCTTTTGCTGAGCGATTGGGTGTAAATTACAAACTAAGGGAGTTTGAAGATTAAAATGGATGCTGAATATGTCAAAGGATATTTTAAATCTCCAGGAACTGTTGCTACATGGTGGAATCCCGAACTTGGTGACAAAGCCCATATTTTTCAAAGAGAAGCAGAATTAATTAGAGGTTATATATCAGGTCTAACTGGAAAAGCCCTAGATGTTGCTTGTGGAAAAGGAAGAATTTCAGAATTAATTTTGCAGAATGAAAACTTGGATCTTGATTCCATAGATATATCGACTGAAATTTTTAATATAGCTAAA
>CAYNAC010000045.1:0-6168 GCA_964395155.1 Candidatus Woesearchaeota archaeon | reverse complement strand
GGAGATGTTTTTGGGTGTGGGTTATCTGACGGAAAACATTTAATTAATTTTGTTCCTAAAGAGAGAAGAATCAGAAAGAGTTAATTTTTAAACTACCTTTTTTTAGGATTAAAATGGAAAAAACAATTATTGATAAGATTTTGAAGGCGGGCAAGATTGCACAGGAGCTTAGGAAGTATGCTCGTGAAATTGCCGTGAAAAACAGGAGTTTATTCGAAATAGCTACATTAATAGATGATAAAATTACTGAACTTGGAGCTAAACCTGCTTTTCCCGTTAACTTAAGTATAAATGAAATTGCTGCACATTATACTCCGTCATATGGAGATTCCGGAGTTGCGCACGGATTATTAAAAATAGACATAGGAATTTCAGTTGACGGATATATTGCAGACACTGCTTTTTCAGTTGACTTAGATAATGATGAAACTAATAAAAAATTAATTGAGGCTGCCGAAGATGCTGTTAAAGTTTCAGTTTTTGAGTTTGGGATTGGAAAGGAATTAACTTCAATTGGAGGGAAAATTAGCGAGGCTATTTCCAAACATGGATTTACTTCAATTGCTAACTTATCAGGGCATAGTATCGAGAGATTTGTGGTGCATGCTGGATGGACAGTTCCAAATTATGACTCTGGGCAAACTGATGTTTTAGAAGAAGGTCTTTACGCTACTGAACCATTTGCTACAAATGGGAATGGGCGTGTGAGGGATGGAGGGAGAAGTGGGATATATAGAATTGATGGAGAAGGTGCGGTCAGAGATAAATTTGCTCGAGAAGTTTTGACTTGGATTATGGATGAGTACAAGACTTTGCCTTTTGCATCTAGATGGGTTTATAAAAAATTTGGAGCTCGTGGTAGCTTAGCTATGAGACAACTAGAACAGGCAGGAGTTTTATATCAATATCCTCAACTAATTGAAGTTAGTGGTGGAAAAGTTGCACAAGCAGAACATACAGTATTGCTTTTGGAAGATGGAAAGAAGTATGTAACTACGAGAGAATAAATTTATTTATTTTTGTAAACAATTTAGTTTTAGGTGAGCATAATCCTTATAAATATCGGAATTATCTTGTATTATGCAAAAAAGAGTGATCTTAATAGCATTATCCCTTTTTTTCTTGTCTGTTTTTATCTTTTCTACAACTGCTCAAACTCCTCGTCAAACCACCACTGATAAAGGGGCTAATTTTGACAAAACTTGCACAGGTGATAGTTGTAACATGATTATCTATTCTTACGATAAATATTTCAATCGAAATGGTGAATGGGAAGAGATAGATGAAAATTGGTATAGTTGTGGAGATAGTTTTTGTACAAAAAATTATTATTTTAACGTCACTGCTGATTCTAGTGGTCTTGTAAGGATAAATGCAAGAGATAGACAATTTAATCAACGCATATCTACATTTAGAAATCTTGATGTTAACCTATCTTCTCCAACAATTAGTGGGAGTGTATTGACATATCAAAATATAATACCTAATATAGACTTAAAATATCAATATTTACCTCATAAATTAAAAGAAGAAATAATTATTAAACAACCTATTGAAAACCTTTCTAGAGAAAATTTTGAAATTGTTTTTCCAGTTTCTGGACATGAAGATTTTAATTTGGAATTGCCTTTTATTTGTGATAGTGGAAGGAGTTGTACTCCTATTAATTATACTATTTCTAGTAGTCAAATTTCTCTAATTATTCCTTGGCGTTTTTTAAAATCTGAAACCACAGTATATCCTTTGATAATTGATCCTAGTTTTAGTCTTGATAACATTTCTATTATTTGGAATGGAATGGTGCAATATTATGATGATGGTGATGTAATTGGTTATTCAAGAATAAGTAATCCTACTAGCATTCTCATAGGTGCTTCTCCTTATACTGAGAATCGTGGAGACATTGATTGGAATTTAGATAATGTTCCAGATACAGGTAACATAAATAATGTTACTCTAAAATTATTTTTTGAACTATTTGAATCTCCAAATTCAATTAATTTAATTCATATGAAGAAAAATAGTAGTGAATATCCTAATGATATTTTTGGAAATTTGGACTTCTTTGTTGATGCTGCAGACGGTTCAATTTATTCAAATTATAATTCTGCAACAAATACTACAAATGATTTCGTAAACTTTACATTTAATAGCGATGGATTAAATGAATTTAAAGATGCTTTTAGTATAAGTAAAAGATTTAACTTTGGAATTTACGCTGTTCCTACAAAGAATATTACATTTTCTGCAAGAGATCACCCAGTAGCAAGCCAAAGACCTTCTTTAATAATTAGTTATGATTTTAGTGCTATTGAAAAGGGAATTAATAACTCATTACCTAATAATCCAATATCAAGCGATCAACAAATTTATGTTGTAGATTCATCAGGACAACATGCTCTTGGAAGGTTTGATAAGACTACTACAAAAAACAATCAAACTTGGGCATTTAATTATGTGGTAACTGGAGAATCTTTCATAAATATGTCTTCATTGCTTAATATTGTAAATGTTTGGCAAAATAGCTCATTAAGTTATGCTCAGATTGTTAGTCAAGTTGAAAACTTCATAAATAGTACGAAGATACCATGATAAATAATAATAATTTAACTATTAAGGTAGTTTTTCTTTTATTAGGAATTATCTTTTTAATCAATTTTGTAGGTGCTGTTGAATGTGGGAGTACTCCAACTAATGGATGTGATATTACTCAGAATACTACATTTATTTATGGTAACTATACTTTGGTTAATGGAGTTAATTTAATGGCTAGCAACATAACCTTAGATTGTAGTGGCTCAACTTTAATAGGTTCTGGTTTTGTTTTTAGTGGTATAAATGTACTAGGTAATCGAGATTCTAATATAATAAAAAATTGTAATGTTGAAGGATATATTTCCGGAGTTTTTTTTAATAGGTTTATTGGTAGCGAGGCACCTAACGATAATAGAATAGTCAACAATTCTTTTAGAAATAATACTTACGGAGTATATTTTAGAAGTAATTCTAATCACAACTTGGTTTTAAATAACTCTTTTAAGAACAATAGCCAAGGTATTCAACTAGAGCAAGATAGCGGTTATTATCCAACTTATAATAATATTACAGGTAATAACTTTATTAGTAGTTTAAGTAATGATATTTTTTTGAAAGATAATCCAAGTACTACCAATGTATGGTCAAATAATATATGGGGAAATACTATTCGTAAAAGCATACGTTATACTCACACAGGTTTAGATAATTATGTAATAGATGGTGTCGAAAATGTTTATTTAAATGATTCAACGGGACCCACCTTAGAAGGCATTCACATTTATCAGGGATTGATTGTAAACACTAACAGAACATATAAACCAGGTAATTACAACTTTAGCGGTATTCTTACAGTTTTATCTGTTCAGAGCGGGGGAATTATTATAGATTGTAATAATTCTATTAATATAAGTGGAAGCAGGTCTCTTTTTAGTACAGGAATAAGATTTAACCTTTATAATGATGCTAGTAATAGCCAGTTAAAAAATTGCAATATTAAAAATTTTGATTATGGTGTAAAAATAGAAGAAGATCCAACAGGTGGAAATCCATCTAATATCCTTATTATAAATAACACTATTGAAAATAGTGCCGAAGGCATTATTATAACTGGAGATACTCAAGGATTTAAAATATTAAACAATAGATTAATTAACAACAGCAACGGAATTAGTTTGGATAATCAGGGTGGCAACCCTAATCTGCACAACATTTCTCTTAATTTGTTCAAAGCAAATGGTAATGGGGTATTTATAGAATCTGGCTCTAATCTAAATAGTATATTTAATAATAACTTCTTAGATAATTCTGCAAGTGACTCTGGATCTTCAAATAACTTTAACTTTACAGAATACGGAGGTAATTATTGGAATAACTATGATAGTGTTCCGGAAGGTTGTATTAATTCAAATAATGATCAATTTTGTGATAATCCTTATAATATAAGTGGAACTGCAAATAATAAGGATTACAAACCTTATATTGTGCAAGATGGGTGGTTGTTAGGTCCTCAAGTAGGAACTCCAATCCCAATACAAGTAATTGTTGATGTAGATATGGTTAAAGGAAAAACTACTTTGATTAGAATACCTATAACTTTTACAAGCGTTTTATCAAATGATACAATTACTCCAAATGTGACTGTTTATTGGAACGGAACATTTGTAAGTCAAAACCTTACTACCACATTTATACATAATCAGTCCAAGAATATTGACTTTTGGTATGTGCCACAAAATGCAGGAGATAATTTGCCTATTGTAGTTACAGTTAGTGGAACAAGTGTTAATGAGATTAATTATAGTGATGCAAATAGTAAGAGTGTGGATGTAATGAAGACAAGAAATTTGAGTTTGACTTTTGTTAGCGTTGATAATCCTTATAATTTTGATAGCACTCCTTTGGATGCAATGGATTTTATTTATAAAACCTATCCTTTAAAAAATAATGGTATAATTTATCAGATAAATAAGACTAACATTTATAGTACAAATTCCGAACATAATCGATTGGGAATCCATAAGTTACTTTATAGAATACATAAAAGCACTTATGTTTCAGGAAAATTACCTGAAAGATCTGTTGGAGTTTTACCAGTTAATTGGTTTTATAATAATCTTGGGGCACAATATGCTACTACTGTGGGTTATTCTAAACCTCTTTATCATAACGCGATTTTAGTTCAAGAAGATTTTGGAGACTTTTTCGATCATGTATCAGCACACGAATTAGGGCATACCTATGGATTATGCGATGAATATAGCGAGGATGATTGGAATAAACAGGATGGATTTTTCCTTAATCTTTGCCCCAATGGGGACTTAGATAACGATGGGTCTTTAGATTCTATTTGTGAACCTGGTGGTTGCCCTACATCGACTTTAGAACCTCTAAGTGGACAGACAGATAGCAAAGTCTTTGGTAATTTTATGGGTAGAAATGTAACAAGTAACCTGTGGATAGCAAAGGATAGTTACGAGCACTTATTAAATGAATTTTCTCATGAAAGTCCAGAATTCCAGCAACAAAGAGTAGTTATTGGAGGAATTGTAAATAGAACCAATAACTCTTCTGTTTTTGATCAGTTTTATACTATTGGTTCAGGATTAGCTTTGAATCTTAGTGAATATACTTCTGGTAACTATTCTATTGAAGCGTATATCAACAACTCTTTAACTTACAAATTTTACTTTAATATTTCATTCATAGATATTTTCTTTGGTGGAAACACAAGTGAGAATAATGAAACATCTTTTGTATTTACATTACCTTATTATTCAAATATAACTTCTTTTGTACTTAAAGAGAATAATCTAACTAAGAATTTCAGAAATGTATCTTTTAATAATCCGATGATTGATATAATCTCCACTTTAGGAGAACAAACTTATTCAAATCAAGAGATATTTCTTAACTGGTCTGCATCAGACTTAGATGGAGGCACATTAAGTTACGCTGTTCTTTTTAGTTCGGACGGAGGGATTAACTATAACGCGATTATCTTTGATCACAACCAAACATGGTTTAATTTGAGTTCTAATGATTTAGAGGATGGCAACTCGTATAAAGTTAAAGTAATTGTTACTGATGGGGTTAGAACTAACGAGAGTGTTATGAACGCGACTTTTGAAATAGATAACGATTTGCAGATAAAGAACTTTTCAATAGTTTATCAGAATAGTACAGAAAGAATATTTAAGATTGCTCTTAATAACACGCTAAGTCAAAGTATCAATGATATTACTTGGGAGTTTGATAGTGGACAAGGCATTAAAACTTCTCAATATAATATAAACTTAGGGTCTTCAGAAGAGACACTATTCTTTATCTATCACAATTATACAACAAGTGGAAATTATAATGTTAGTTTCAAAGCACAAAGCGGGATATTCAGAGAATCTGAATATATTCAAATTAATGTTTGAAAGGAGGTTAATTCATATGAAAGACAATAATTTCTGGAAATATTTAAGACCTAAGTTGAATAAAATAATACTTACAATAATTTTATTAGGGTTATTCTTAATAATTGGTTTTATTTGTTCACCAGCTTACACTTATCCTACCGGCAATATATCTACATGTAGCAACTCTTTAGAAGTTGTCTTTTTTATTCCAATATTTTTAGCATTT
>CAYNAC010000044.1:0-6333 GCA_964395155.1 Candidatus Woesearchaeota archaeon | reverse complement strand
TACAAAATTATCCTCGTTATTTGAGTTGTCAGTCCATCCAAGCCTTATGCTCGTGCTAGAAAGAGTTGTAGCGTTAAGATTAGTAGGAATACTCGGAATAGAAGATCCAGATGATTGAGGAACACAATTAAGAGCGGAGTACCAAACTTGAGAAGGATATGGTCCATTCAAAGAAGTGGAACGACCACCTAAAACGTAAATATTATTATTATAAATCAAAGAAGTATGGTCTCCTCTAGGAGAAGGTAAAGATAATCCATTATACCATCTAACAACATTCCCATTTTGATCTAATCTCGCAATATTTACTGTGTCTTTAGCTGTAGCGTCAATAAATGGACAAGTATTAGAAGAATAAAGAGGTCTATTCATTCCACCAACTACAATTATACTATCTTTAACAAAATTAGCAGAATGGTCGAATCTTCCTTCAGGCAAAGCAGTTGTTGTAGACCAAGAAGTTATTTCTCCATTTTGTTGAGGCAAAGCAACAAAAACAGAATTTAAATTTGTATTAATAGGTGGAGTAGTAGTTGGTACACACATAGAATCATCTTCTCCTCCAATAACATAAACTTTATTCGAATCTATAGACGTTCCACTAACATCCCATTCAGGATATGGTCCTCCTGCAACGTAATAAGCTTTACCGACTGGCAAATTTTGAGTCGGCCCTCTTATCCAACTATTTGAAGCATCTCCTGTCAAAGTACCATCATTGTTAATATTGATATATTCTACAACATTAATCCCACTTCCTCCAGCTCCACCTCCATACTTGTAAATTTTATTATTCACTATTGCAATATCATGACCATGAGTAACAAAATCAAGTTTTGGTCCAACATTCCATGAACCGATAGTCCCATCATTCAAAACAGAAGCATAAGTTACGTTTCTTGTAGCAACAACATTGTTTTGATTATCTCTTAATAATCCTCCAATTAAATAAATCGTAGCTCCATTTCCAGAAGGATTTTTATTAATTACCATTTTATGATCTTGCAACCCTTCAGGCATATTCTTAAGAAAAGTCCAAGTTCCTAAAGAACCATCTGAATTTATACTTGCGCGATAAATTTGATTATTAGGATCATTACCCCATTGTCCTCCTGAAATATAAATATAGCCATTGTAAGCAGCCACCGCACTATCATGAGCTCCCCATGTAGAGAAAGATAAAGGAGAAGCAGTCTGCCAAGCACTCAAAGTACAAGAAGGCATTCCAAGAGGAGTTTGAATAGTCAAATCTCTAGACGAACTAGTTTGAAGATCCGGATTTTTCAATTTAATTTGATAAATTCCAGCAGGATAATTTGCAGGAATTGTAACGTCTATTCTAGAACTACTCACAAAATTAGTAGTTATCGATGGAGAAATGTGCCCATTAAATAACGCAACAGCACCAGCAACAAAATTATTTCCTATTAATTGAATAGTCTGTGGCAAGGATGAAACAGAAGACGGAGATATTGAGTTAAGAGAAGGAGGCAAATTTCCATTTCCTGACAAAGTAAAACTCAAAACTCCAGTAGATGTCTGCCCTATTCCATCAGAAGCAGTTGCCCTCCATTCATAAATTCCAGGTAACAACGTAACTGCAGTAGATGAATGTGATTGAATTTCTGCAACACTTAAAACTCTATCATATACAACAACATCATCGACAATTCCACTAAATGGTCCTCCACTTCCAGGCTCCTGTTGTTGCAATCCTCCAACCGTTTTTATGCTATTTGCTCCGATAGTAAATGCAACTGATGTCGAAGAAGGAAGTGAGGCAGGAACTTGACTACCTACAGCAGGCCACAAAGTAGAAGCAACCTGCACTCCATCGACGTATAAAATAAGATAAGAATCTCCATTAGGCTGTCTATTTGCGCCTGCAACTAAAGCAATATGATGCCACTGATTCATAACTAGAGGAGCGCTACTTTGAACGGGCAAAGCAATATTAGAAACTCCGTTGTGATATCCAACTCTTCCTCTAACAAAAAAATTATTTCCTTGTTGAACTAAACTCAAATCATATCCTTTGGCACGACTCTGGAAATTATCCCACTTCCCGAATAAAAAGACATATCCATTTTGAATATTTGGCTGTAACAAATCTGGCTTAATCCAACCTTCTAAAGTAAATGTAGAACTTCCCTGTAAAGAAAGTTTATTAGGTTCTGGATTAAAACTACCTATATCTCCAAGGCTTAAAATCTGACCTCTAATATTACTTCCACTTACAACGTGATTCCCGTCAAATTTGTACCCGCTACCAAAAACACTAAGAACAAAAGTTCCTAGCCTAGCCGCATTAGAAGAACCAGTAACAAAATTATTATTTCCAGAACTATCTACTAAACTATTTTCAAAATTATGATATGATTTTAAATTAGGTTCTAGACCTATACGAACCGGAACTTCAACATAACTATAAGTTCCAGAAGTCAATCCAGAGCGACGAGAAACATATCCAAGAGAAGCTTCATTTGGCCTTTTTAACTCAATATCCAAACTCATTAAATCCGTATCTTGCACTTGTAACTCTAAACTAACTGGATTCTGATTAGATAAAACTGCATTATTTGCGGGACTAAAAGAAACAATTTGAGGATTCCTATTCACACGTATTTGAATTTCCCTGCTATCTACTCCTCTGTTATCTCTAATCTTTACCCTATGAATTCCTTCTCCCCAAGAAACCGTAGAAGCTGCAGGTATGATTGCAGTTAATTGAGAATTGCTTTGATAAGAAACACTAACAGAACTTTGAAGAACATCATTTAAAACAAAAGAAGAACTAGGATTAAAATTATTTCCGTTTAAAGTTAATAAAACAACTCCTTGATTATAAGGTATGCTCGTAGGATTAGTCGAAACCAAAATCGGAGCATCACACAGACATTGGGAAGTACATCTTCCAACAGGACAATAACCAAGCGCAGTTCCATCACATTGTTCACTAGCTTGATTTATTCTATTATCTCCGCATGTAGGCAAAGCCTGACATTTACAATTATTTCCTCCAGCGTAAGTGTAAGCGGGAGCACAAGTAAAGTCAAAGCAATTATTTGATCCAACATTCGCAGTATAAGAACTGATATCACATTGCTCCCCGATATTAGAATTTACATTCAAATCTCCGCAATAAGGCGTTCCCACACAAGATGAACTTCCATAAGTAGGATTACTACATTGTGCATCATTACAATCAATTAA
This sequence comes from Candidatus Woesearchaeota archaeon, assembly GCA_964395155.1. GTDB lineage: Archaea > Nanobdellota > Nanobdellia > Pacearchaeales > GW2011-AR1 > SICU01. The sequence continues at coordinate 3,120 of CAYNAC010000044.1, read as the reverse complement.
GGTGTTACAATTATTATCTATCCCATCGCTACAAAAACCTCTTTCTATTACGTTAGGGTTAATATTTGGATTATTATCATTACAATCCCCTGTACAAGTAGACCATCCATCTCCATCATTATCTACACAATTAACTGAAGGATTACGAGGAATATCCATTAAATAAGTTAAAGAGCAAATTTGATAAGCTTTAAATTTCCCTAAACTTAATCCCATTCCAGCCCAATTTTGAGAAGCATCGTTTCCATCAAGATTGTAGATATAAGAAGCTTCGAAAGCTTTTTTTGCCTTATCTTTAAGTGCTGGATTCCCAACATTAGCATAATCTCTAATTATTCCACATATTGCATAATTCATCCATAAATAAAATGAACCTCCTGAATAAAATTTAGTGTATTCATTATAATCTTGTAAATTCACTCCAGGTCTAGGACCTATAGCTACCCATTCAGTAAAATACCCTGGGCCTTCATTTATAGAGATAGGTTGATTGCTCAACGAATGAGTAAATGAAACCCCATTACGAACATCTCTCGGATCTTTGTAAGCATAATCAAAAATATAAATTAAATATCTATCAAAAATATTTTCGATACTTGTACGCACGCTAGGATTTGCAGTAAGATCTTTGTAAATATTATATAATCCTTCCATTGCGATAGAGTCTTCCCAAGATACTCCAACTGAAGATTGTTGATAACGATTAATACGATCATCGTTTTTATAGTCTATAAACCCAACAGGAAAAGGTTCTCCAGTAACAGGATTTGTGCCCCTAGAACCAACAGGAGATTGATCAATGGAAAAACGCTCAATAATTGAAGGTAAAAATTCTAAAGTTTGTTTATAATAATTATCTTTAGTAATCCTATATAATTCTCCAATTGCTACTATTGCTCTTCCAGTCCCTCTCGTTTGTCCTCTAATTCCTCCAAGAACTCCCAAATTATAATATGAATTTGCCCAAGTTCCAACAACATCTTTGTATAAATGTAATTGCATGAAATCTCCTGTTGCCTCATAATAATGTGCAAGCCTATTTGGTCCAAAATGAGCATCATCCCAAATAAGCCATTCCCTGGAGAGTCCATATGTACCAACAGGATAATCAAGATTATGATTTGGCAAATTAACTGTTTGGTCGCAATACCCAAGCCTATCTTTTGAAGTAAAATATTGTCCAGTAGCTTGAATTAAAGAACTAACGTGGCCACAAAAACCTCCATCTTCTGCTCCATTCAAAGTCATACTAGTGGGAAAAGGCCTAGTCCTATACCCTCCAATACTAGTTTCAGTATGGGCTATTGGATCAAACCCTACAAGGTGTTGAGGAATTGAAGGAACACTTAATCCCATATAACGTAAAGAATCGATATATTTTTTATTACATTTAGTAGAACAAGACATAAGGTATTTTACATAAATAGTCTGTAAAGTATGAAGCGTTTCTCCATCTCCTGAAGTGCCCATATCTCTCCTACCAGTCCCGCCTTCCCCAAATCTATAAGAATTGCTATACATTGCAGGAAGAACTGCGCCTATATCAGACCCATATCTATTACCTCCATTTAAAACTTCATCTGCATCAAGAGCAAAATCCCAAGTTGGATTGTTTCTATAACCTCTTGCAACTCCTAAATTATCTGGATGAGGAATTTCAGAATAAATAAGAGAATCTACTAAAGAATAACGACTCAATGATTGTCCAGAAGAAATGCCACTTTCAACAAAATAATTATAATTTTTACCTCTTAATGAACCAAAATAAAGAGTAACCTCGCTCATGAGCCCTTGTCCTGTAGCAATGTAATTTTTAGGAGGATTGTTTGTATTTGCATATCCTCCTCTTTCCCTCATTACGCAAGAACCAGTATATGACCCAACCTTTCTACAATCGTATACTGAAGGATCGAAGACACATCCATCTCCGTTACTATTTGGAGAAGGATTGCAAACATTCTGAGATTGTGGAGACGTTCCTAATTTTACTTGACCGTCGGAAGGCATCACTGCCAAAGTAATAATATTTCCAGTTTGACTCAAAGTTGTGGGAAAAATAAATTGCTCATCAAGCAAATCAGCACTTGCAAGAGTAGAACCAGTATTTACAAAAATATTCATATCGTGATACTTTAAGTGACCGTTTTGCCCTTCGCTATATCTCCAAACACCATTAGAATCTCTAATTCTAGTAAGTTCATCTAAATTATGAGTATTAACCCACATATGTTGGAGCCTAACAACAGGTTCATTAGCAACAAAAGTAACATAAAAAACAGAAGAACCCAAATGAGTTAAGTCAGCCGCCTGTGTTGGGCGATGAGATTTATGAAACTCATAAACATTAACTAGCGGTCCTCCAAGAATTAGATTCATCTGGCTAATAGGAGGCAATATAACTTCATAAGACACCTGATTAACATCCCTACTAACTGCTTTAATTTGGCCAGTCTGTAAAAAAGAATTAGTTGAAGAATCTAACTGAAAAGATGGAGGATTAAAACTAGTATCTCTTACAACTCTGTAAATTTTCTCTTGTAAGGGTTGCAATGAAACTTTTACATGAGCTACAGCAGTTCTTACATTACCAGATTTGGGATAATATGAAGTAGCTTGAACTTGAGTGAGTTGACGAGAATTAGTGACTACATCTTCTAGTTGAAATTGATACAAATTAGAATCTGTAGCTTCATTATCTTGAAAACTAATCGGGATTGAAACTAAGTAATTACTTACTGCAAAGTTATTATCATTTTTCACAAAAACTTCATCCGTCGCTAAAGTTGGTCCAGATTGTAACAAAATCAACTCTTCATTAAAAGCAACAGGCAACAGATTAGATTTAACCAAAGGCTTATCTTTAAAAACAAATTCAAAATAAATCTCTATTTCATCTCCTTCAAATTTTTCATCAAAAAGATATGCAAAATCATTACTTATTTCTAAATCTAAAGTAGCTCTATTTTTTTCAAACCTTAAAGAAAAACTATTTACGTAATCGTCAAAGAAATAATCTTTTTCAATGACTCTAATTTCTACCTCTTTATCTATACATCCAATTCCATCAACGTAAACAGAAATAGTCTCTCCTAATTTAACCGCTTCATGACTAGAAGAAAT
>CAYNAC010000043.1:1675-6455 GCA_964395155.1 Candidatus Woesearchaeota archaeon | reverse complement strand
CAAAACCCTTGCTATTCATCTTATGAACAATAACCTTCTCCATTATTAAAAGTAGCGTCACAAGTACTTCCAAGTTCATAGCAAACCCCACTAAATCCACACCTACATGGAACTTCACTGGTTATTTGGTGATAGGCATCAAAAGTACAAAATCTCAACACTACGCTTTCTCCATCCCCAGAACTTCCACCACCAAAACCTCCCCCATAATTAGACCCATCAGGCAAAGGAACTGCAGGATTATCATTAAACTCATCCGATTTAAAACCGAAATTTTCAAAAATTTTTTCAGCTAAAGGAATTTCAGATTTAGAATCAAAAAAAACAAAATAAACCAAAATTAAAAAAATAACAATTAATGTAGCGACAAAAACCCTAAAAGCAATTTTAGTATTCAACACCATATCAATAATATAAAATTAAAGGACTATTAAATATTACTTAAGAAGAACTAAACTAAATTCTTACATTTAACCAATTTACCATCTGAGAAGTTAGTAATACTTGTTTGATTACGTTTAGGAGACGCAATTAAATTGACATCGTCACAAGTTTTTTTCAAATCTACATCGGCACACTTCAAAGCTTCAGAACCATAATTAACTCCGTCTGCATCCATAGACTTAGTAACTCTTTCATCTCTACAATTCACCAAGTCATTACCAATCAATTTATAGTTACAAAAATCAATACTCAATCCACCCTGTGCATAAACTCCGCAAGCCTTTGCAAACGTTTGAAGTTCACTAGGAGCGTTATCAAAATTACCAAAAATAAAATCCCACCCCTTAGTAAAACCAAGTATCATCATAACCAAAACTACAAGCCCCAAAACAATTAATATTATTGTAGAGATCGTAACATCTCCTTTTCTCTTCATCGCCCCTTTAATCATGATAATCCTTAATAAATATTATTTATAAACCTTACCAGTTAGATGGCTTTGCACCTAAACAAAGTTTAAGCTTAAAATAGTTTATCATTAAAATATAATATTTAACAAAACAAGTAAAACTTTAATCCTAATTTGCATTTATGTGCAAAGCCCAGTTAGATATAAACTGAATAAATCTTTTCTTTATCAAAAATAACCTTAACTGAATAAAGGTATTTTATTTCGTGATTTTCAAAATCAGTCTTTTCAAAAACATCTCCAACCACTAATTCATATTTACCAGAGAGTTCAACAAATTTCAAAGAATAATTTCCTAAAGAAATTTGAGCATATAAATTAGTGTTTATATTACGCACTTTCTTCTCTCTTTCTCTAAAAGCTATGCTCTTAAAAGATTCATTAAAATTTTTTTCAAACTCTAACTCATTTTTGCCTTTAGATAAAGTAATAGACTCAAATACCATATTTTCAAAGTCTTTCAATAAAAATTTATGTAAAGCATCGCTTTTGCTAGTAACTGCTCTTAATTCAGACTTATGTTTGTCAACTTCAGAACCAAAATCATACATTACAAATAAAGAAACACTTACAAGAATTAAAGCACCAAAAACCAAAAGCAAAGTTCCCAAATGTCCTCGACGATTCATAATTCTCCTCCAGACTTAACCCATAAAGAAATTTGAGCATTACATGAAGAATCTTTATGAAAAACATTTGAATTTCCTAAATCAAAAAACTCTTCAAAATCAAAACGAGACACTCTAGGTTTATCCTCTTCAAAATCCTCACTGAATGCCCCATACCAAGAATTTAACAAATAAACTCTTCCACCTTCTGCATTAGTATAAACTCTAGAAGCTAATGCAAAAGAATTTCCACCACCATAAGACTCAATAAAATGTTCTCTTAAATTTATTTTTAACTCTGCCTCTAAAGAATTATTAGTACATAATTTTTCTATTCCTTCATTTACTCTGATTATCTCGCCATTTAAAACAATCCAATCATCTAAAAAATCATCTATCATATTATAATTTTCAGAATGTTCCTTAGAAACAAAACTAGATATTAAAACGAAAACGACCATAATAACAAAAACAAGTATTAATGCTGGAAAACTAGTCAGAATTTGTCCGATTGTTCCTTTTTTTTGATTTCTTAATTTAAAATTCATGATAAAACCCTCTTAGAATTTTGAGAACTTCCAACTAAAACATAATCTCCTTGCTCCGTTTTATATTCGGTACATAAAGGCAAGTCCTTATTTTTGTTCCTAAATTTCAAAAAACATCTATTTTTATAATCTGAAACTCCTGCAAAAAATTCCACATTATTTCGGTTTTTTATATAAACTAAATGATTTCCATCTTCAATTACCTTAGAATTAATTTTACATTTTTCAAAAAAAGCATCTTTGTCAATTTCAGTCTTTAATTCAAAAAATCCTTCTCTTGTAAAACAATCTTTAACTTGCTTAGACAAAGAAAGAGTTTCAACTTTTCTATAATCATAACTTTCTCCAAAAAATAAAATCATCCCACCAAATATTCCTCCTGCAATTATGATAATCATCAAAAAAAACACAAAATATAATATTCCTCCGCCTAATGCACCCTTCCTACTTAAAATCATAATTCAACCCTCTGTTTTTCTACTATCTTAAAAATAAATCTAGTATTCTCAACTCTTCCTGAAATAACTTCTAAAGGAGAGTATATTACATCAACATCATTAAAGAAACTAAAACTCGTTCCAGAATTTAACTTAGAGCTAACGATAACTTTATTGTTAACATTATCAATTAAAATAATTTCATTTAATGGTTTTTTATTTTTAGAAGCTACAACCACAAGAGGAGTGACATCTATTTTTAATTCCATTCCGGGTTGTGCCGAATTTATAATTCTAGAAATTTCCTTAGCATAAAAATCCTCATAAAAAGCACCCCCATTAGAATAAGAATTAACAAAATAAAACATAGTCAAAAAAAACAAAATAAAAATAAATAAATAAATCAAATTATCCATCATCAAATCAGTATCTCCTCTTCTATCCATCATTAAAACACTAATTCAATAAATATAAATCTAAGCAATCAAGGCCTTATCTTTGAATCTAACATACCTTCTATTTTAGCAGGATTAAAGCTACAACCACTTTGAGAAGTCAACTCAGAATACTCTCAACTCGTATAAATAATTACGTAATCCAAATTAATGTATATGCTATCTTTAGTTTTATTAATTAAAAAATCTAACAAATTATCGTCTCTGAAAATAAAACATTGAGATTCAAAAGAACCAGAACCAACCAGACTAGAATCAAAATATCTTTCGCTAAAAGAAACCTTTCCGCTGGAATTAACTTCAATTTCCCTATCAAAAAATCTACAATATCCTCCATCTTGACAATTTTTAATTTCTTTCTCACACAAACACAAACAATTCTTATCAAAACATTTTTGAGGTTTTTTATCAGAACTTATAACTTCAGTATCATTGGCAATAGACACACGCTTATTCCATCCAACTAATACCCAACCCTTAACACCTCTCAAAACAAAATTACCTTCTTCACCATCTTTTAAATTCCCAATTTTTTTTTCAAGACCATTCATAAAACTTTTAGCATTTCTTAAATCTTGGTCAACAAAAAACCCATATAACTTAAAAACTAAAAATCCTAAAATCAAGATTCCAAATATAGCAATCCAAAATCCTAAACTTTCTCCTATATATTCTCCTCCTTTTCTTGATTTCATAAATTCCCTTCAATACCTCCAGCGCATAAACCATTAACAGATTTTGAATCCCAATTAATAGGTTTTATCAAACTACATCCTAGTTTTGATTTATCGCTCGAGTCATAATTACCGCAAGAAGCAAATGAAATGGCTTGATTATCTTCTTGGACATCTTTAGCATATAGATAAGCACCACCTACTGCACCTAACGCGGCAAGAGTAGAAAACCCTGGAACAGACTTAACAAGTTTCACACCAACTCCAGAAATTATCCCTCCGCCACCTATAGCTGTTCCGGCCAAAATAGCAGCATTAGCAGCAATTTCTTCAGGAACTTGTTTAGTATTAATTTGCATAAAAATAATTGCTATTTGCTTTGTAGAAACTGAAAGGTTAAACAATTTATTATCAGAGTCTTTTTTATCAATTCCGGCAAAACTATTAACACTCTCGTCGGTAAACGTTTGCAAATATGTTAAACTACTTCCAGGAACTCTTTCATTCTTTAAGTAACTATTAAAATCAAGACGTCCAAGAACATCATATTTTGTATCTTTCTCATAAACACTATCTGAAATAGCAATTCTAGAACAAACGATACATTGAGGTTTAACTTCTCTGATAAGTTCTCCAACTCCTAAAAAGTCTGTTAAAACATTTGTAATAACTTTTCCATTTCCCTTGAAAACATCTAATTTGCCTTGTCCAGTCATGGTCCAGCAGTCAAACATCGCATTTGCATATTCTCTTTCTATTATTTTTTTAGCGTTTTCACTTTCTCCAAAACTTCCATCAACATCAACTTTTACAACCCTAACATTTTCTTCTCCCGCAAATTGCTTACATTCACTTTTTTCAGAAGCACCTATTACTGCCGCAGGACTAAATAAATTTTCAAAAGTCTTCTTAACAAACCCATCTTTTTCAGTAATGCAAATTTTTTCAGTATTGCAATTTAATGGTACAGCCTGACCCGTAGAACTTGGCAAACTAGCTCTAGATAATATAGAAAGTCTACACAAATCTCTATTAGTCAAAGAATCATTATCAAAAACCTTATAGATTGCAAATAGAAGAATGGCAAAACCAACTACTGCAGTAATTATCACAGCAAGTTGCGCAGAAGTAAGTTCTCCCCTTTT
>CAYNAC010000043.1:0-1665 GCA_964395155.1 Candidatus Woesearchaeota archaeon | reverse complement strand
TATCCATAATTCAAATACCAAAACGAAGTTTATAATATTAATTACTACCTTACCCTAAACCAAATTTCTTAAACAAAGAATAGATCGAAAAACCTGCAAGCAAAACAATCAAAACCCATAGCATTATATTGGTCAAAGAATCAAAAGCAAAACCCTTTCTATCCATTAAACCTCCTCCCCACTCAAAGTATAATGATTATAATATTCAGTTAAAACTTCATAAACAAACCTATTAATTTTCTCTTTATCTAAATCTTTCCATTTTATACCTCTAACATAATCAATATTCAAATTTTTTCCATCTATGGTAATTTTATCAAGTTCCTCATCTTTTTCAAAAATAAACCTATATCTTGCGAATAAACCATTTTCATTAAATAAAACTAAAATATTTTTATAAAAACTATTTCCAAAAAAGTGGCTAGGTTCAAAATAAACTCCCCACGCCCAACCACTATATCTTTTTTCTAAAGTTTTACTATTATAATCATATGAAAGATAATTTCTTCCTTTGGTAACCTGAGTATCTGTAAAATCAAACCTTATTTCGGGAAGAGAAATAGAGTTACGATCAGAAATCTTAAATTTAGAATCATCATAATTATCAACACCAAAACACTTATCATTATCATAATCTTGCTCCACTCCATCAATAACAGGCTTACTCAAATCGATAAACAAATAATTATCAACCCTTCTTAAAGTATAAGTTTTCTCATTAGTTTCATTCTTATCTTTCTTTAAATTACTTAAAACCAAAAACTTCTCACATTTGTTCCCTCCTAAAATTGAGTCCATCCAATCAACTGAAAGTTCAATATATTTCAAAACATCTTCAGAACTACTCTCAACTTCAGTAAAAAATGGAAAGCTTCTTTCTTTTTCTTCAGGCATTACTCTATTAACCTTTCCAAAATAATCTATTTCAATATATCCATCTTTTGAATCAATTTTTTCATTTTCTACAAAAGTCTTTTTAGTATAAGGAAAAATGGTAACTATATCTTCATAAGAATTACCTTTAATAATGTCCCAATATCTCCAATTATTTATTTCAACAACCAACTTCCCGGGCTTTCTAGGAGTAAGAAAATAAAAATCTCTTAATTCACTTTTTAATTTATCTGGAGTAAATTCATATTTATCTAAAGTAAACCCCTTATCTGAACTATCAATCTTCCTCCATTTGTCTCCGGTAAAATATTCTAAATTTTGAGTTTTCAAATTATAACCTACTATAGAGGTTCCTTCCAAGACAGGCTCTTCAAAACCTGGCAACAACTTAGCAATAAAAACAAAAAATTCAACTCTCTTCCAATAACCTGAAACAACCATAAAAAGAATTAATGCAGCTAAAACTCCTGAAATAATGTATTTTATTTCAATATCTCCTTTGCGAGATTTCTTCATCTACCAAATCTCCACAAATTTTTAAAAAAATCAATGGCAGAGTTTCCTTTTTCACTTAAAGTAAAATAGAGAACCAAAATAAAAGCCAAAGCAACTAATGCAATTATCCAAGGTATTAAATTGCCAAAAACAAGTTCTCCTTTTTTTCCCATAGTTTACAAAACAAAATACATAATATAAATCTAATCTTTATTTTAAAATCATATAATTTCAAGTCAAAAAAACTTTTTCCATAACTCTTGCCTCTCCCCATTC
>CAYNAC010000042.1:0-6634 GCA_964395155.1 Candidatus Woesearchaeota archaeon | reverse complement strand
ATACATAAAAAGATTAGTGAAATAACTAATACACACTTGGCAAATAATATTATAAATGGTATAATTTTGAATAATTATATAGAGGTTTTCAAATGAAAGAAGCATCTTGGGATGATTGTTTAATAAATAATTCTGTAAGAAAAATATTTCCAGATATACAAAGAGCAAATTCTCTTAAGGAAACAGCACAGCAAAGAATAAACTCAATATCTGAAATAAGTGAGAAAAACTGCAATTTTGTTTTTGAAGATTACTATGCCTCTTTGCTTGAAATACTCCAAGCGATTGCTTTCAAAAATGGTTTTAATGTCTTGAATCATGTTTGTATTGGATACTATTTAAGAGATATTCTCAAAAGAGGTGAACTATATTTAATATTTGATGACTTAAGATACAAGAGAAACTCGCTTACCTATTATGGAAACAGAATGGACTTTGAAACAGCGAAACAAGCAATAAAAAAATGTAAAAAGCTAATTAATCAATTAAAAGAGTTGTAGTAGTCTAAACCCATTTCTTAACCAAACTTCCAAACGCGAAGTTAATTATTGAGAACGTTAGAGTCATTGTTAACATTTCAAAAAATTTAGAGATTTATTTTCTTCTTAGCTCTTTCATCAATTGCTCTTCAAGCCCACTAAAACCAAGTTTTGAAAGAGATTTTGCAATTCTTTCAGCATCGTAAAGTTCGCTTCCTTGACCTGTAGAAATTTGCGAAGCGTTCGCACCTTCGGTGCTCACTTGACGCACCCCACGAATCCTGTCGCCGCAGTCGAGGCAGTAGTCGTAGCCGCCAAGGCTCGACCTGTCATCGCCAAGCCCGCCAAACCACAACTGCCTTGCAAAAGGCTCTGATTGTTTATTCATATGATTTTTATCTACTGCCCAAACAGGCATTGCTTTAATTCCAGCTTCTGCTAAAAAAGCTCCGTATAATTGTGCTTGTTTTTCCCCACCAAAAACGTAAGCAGTTAATGCTTCTTCGCCAAATCTTTTAGTAGGAATTTCAATATTCTTTACTGGAAATTCTATTGAATCAGCTAGTGCTTGTTCTATTTGTGAAGAAACTAAATAAAATTCTTTTCCATTTCTATGAGCTTGTGTTGCATCGTTTGCTGAAGATATAATTGGTGAGACTCTAACTAATCGAGGATTTTCATTTGGTCTGTAAACAATTCCTTCTTTAACCCAGTTACCATTTTGAGAAACTGGAGACTTTGCTCCTTGCTCAATTCTTAATTGAGCGTTTTGTGCTGTAGAAATAAAATCATAGCCAGATTTTGTTAATGTTTCAAGAGCTTGGTCAAATGGAGCGTAAACTACTGCTGATTCAATTCCGCTTGGTCTAACATCAACTTGTAATTCTGCCATAATATTTGAAAAAATAAAGAGTATTTAAACCTTATGATTGTGATAACTCTAAAGAGGTAACTAATCTTAAACAAAATTTTTAACTAATGTTGCAAATAAGAAACTTATAGCTGAAACACTTAGAGTTATTGTTAACATTTCAAAAAATTTAGATTTGAAATTTTCTTTGTGCAATTTAGAGTCATACTTTGTATATACTGCAATTGTTAGAATTACCAATGAAAACATAATGCCCGTGGCATAATAAATATTTGAAAATAAAAAATAAGGAGAAACTAAAATTAAAACTGCTAAAATATATGCCACTCCCGTATAGGTTGCTGCCTTAAGAGGAGCTTTATCTTTAAACTCTTTTGCGGCTAAATATTCCGAGGCCGCCATTGAAAAACTTGCTGCGAAACCTGTAATTAGACCTACTGTTGCAATTATTTTTGTTTCTGCTAATGCAAAACTTAATCCAACTAATGCTCCACTTAACTCAACTAATGCATCATTTAATCCTAAAACTACTGCTCCGTTATAATCTTGTTTTTTCTTCACATTTGTTGGAAGGCGTCAATCTTTAAAAACCTTTGATTTATGTTATAAATAATGGTTTTAAAACAGATTATCAAAAGTATTCCTGAAGTAAGTAAACCTACTGAGAAAAAAACTTCATTTAACCAGAAATTGAAGTGGACACTTTTAGTTATCGGTTTCTTTTTTGTAATGTATAATATAAAACTATATGGCCTTAGTAGAAACGCTTTGGAAAGATTTGATTTCTTATCGACTATACTTGGAACTGATTTTGGAGCTATAATTAGTTTAGGAATTGGACCAATAGTTACTTCTTCGATTATATTACAATTACTTGCTGGTTCTGGAATATTAAGTATAGATACAAAATCTGAAGAAGGTAAAAAAACATTTCAAGGACTTCAAAAACTTGGAACTTTATTTTTTATAGTTTTTGAGGCTTGTATTTTTGTATTGATGAAAGGTTTGGAAGCTGTTCCTGGATATGAATCCATAGTAATATTTCAATTAATACTTGGTGGACTTGCAATTATGTTTATGGACGAAGTAGTCTCTAAATGGGGATTTGGTTCTGGAGTTTCTCTTTTTATCGTCGCAGGTGTTGCACTACAATTATTTATTGGATTGTTCCAATTTGTTGGAGCAGATGGTTCTAATTGTTTAGTAAATTTTGGAGAAACTCCTTGTTCTGGAAGAGTCTTAGTAATAATTCAGTCTATAATTAATGGAGATGCGACAGGAGCGTTACTTGCTGCATCAGTAATTGCTGTAACGATCTTAGTTTTCTTAGGAGTTGTTTGGGCTCAAAGTTTGAAAGTCGAAATTCCTCTGAGTTATGATAGATTAAGAGGGTATGGAGTTAAGTGGCCTTTGCAGTTCTTCTATGCTTCAACTTTGCCAGTAATTTTAGTTGCAGCGCTATCTGCAAACATACAATTATTTGGAAGTTTGTTTGAAAATTGGTTGGGGCGTCCTACATTTTTAGGAGGATTTCAAAATGGTCAACCAATTTCAGGCCTTGCCTTTTGGATTGGAACTCCTAATTTATTACAAGCAATATTTACTGGAAGTTTATTAACTTCTCAAATATTTCAAGCAATATTCCATATATTGTTCTATGTAGTTTTCGCGACAATATTTTCAGTCTTTTGGGTCAAAACAACTGGAATGGATCCAGCTGGACAGGCAAAAAACATTGCATCCTCAGGACTGCAAATGGCAGGATTTAGAAAAGACCCTAGAATAATTGAAAGCATATTGAGCCGTTACATATTCCCATTGACAGTGATGGGTGGATTTGCAATAGGGTTACTTGCTGCTTTTGCAGACTTGCTTGGAGCTTTGACATCTGGAGTCTCAATACTTCTTGCAGTAATGATACTTTATCAGTTGTACCAAAACATTGCTCAGCAACATTCACTTGATATGCATCCGTCGTTTAGAAAAATGATGGGTGGTTGATTTGGTTAAGTCAAAAATAAAGTTAGATTTTATTTAAAAGAGCATCAACAATATCCTTTTTGATTTTCTCTCTTAATCTGTAAGTATTAGCCCATTTTGCATATCCTTTCCAACCTTCATAACTATCTTTTATAGAAGAAAAACTCTTTTTATTATTTTTATATAAACTGACTTTATAATTCATTTTTCTTATATTTCTTTTTCTTAAAAGTTTGAAATTAGCAAAATTTCTAAAACCTACAAAGTCTACACCTTTAGACAAGGGAATTATCCTTGATTTTTGAGGGTGCAATTCAATTTTTAGCTTTTCTCTTAAAAATTTGTTTATTTCTTCTTTCCAATCAACTAATTGTTCTTTTGATTTGTTAAGTATAACAAAATCATCAACATATCTAATGTAATATTTTGCTTTTAATTTGTGTTTAACAAATTGATCCAATTCATTAAGGTAAAGGTTAGCAAAAAATTGGGAAGTGTAATTTCCTAAAGGCATTCCTTTTTTATCCAACCAATTCGTTATCTCTCTCTCTCTCTCTTCATTTCAAAGTTCGCACTAATAATTTGTTTGATTAACCATAACACATTTTCATCTTTTATTTTCCTGTGCATTATAGAGATAAGAATTTCATGGTTTATATTTTGAAAATACTGCTTAATATCTGCTTTCAGACAATATCCATTTACAAAGTTGTGTTCTTTAAAGTAATTTTTACAATTTTTACAATTATTAGAAACAGCTCTGAAAAATTTATCAAATCTTTGTAATGCGAAAGTTGTGCCTTTTCCAATTCTACCTGCACACGAATCATAAATAAATGTACGATCAAATATTGGGATAATTATATTCATCAAACAATGATGAACTATCCTATCTCTAAAATCTGCTTTAGATATTTTGCGAGTCTTGGGATCTCTTAAAGTAAAATTAATTAGTTTTTTAGGAGAATAAGTTTTGTTCTTTAGCTCATTATGTAGAGTAAAGAGGTTCCTCTCGATATCCTTATCAAATTCAATAATATCAAGTCTTCTAGTCTTCCCTTTACGAGCTTTTATCCAAGCAAGAATAATATTATCCATCGAATAAACTTTTTTGTATAAATTATTGTAGGTTTCCATGATTTTAATCCTCGGTCTAAGGTCATTCCACGAATCCTGTTGTCGTTGTTGAGGTTGTAGTTGTTGCCGTTAAGGTTCGACCTGTTATCGTCAAGCCTGCCAAACCACAACACAGGATAGCTTTTGTACCTAATTTGTGTATTTTCACCACCACTGCTTCAAGTTTCGCTTTCTAGACAGCATACTAATTGTTGCAGTTGTATTTTACTGCTTGACTAATCAAGACTAATACAAATGCGTGTGGCCTCTTTTACTCTGTACTCCACAGAGAGACCGAGGCAACTAAAAGGAGAAATAACTGTTTTTAAGAATTAATATAATTGGATAAAGATGTTTGAAAGATTATTTTCTTCTTAACTCTTCATAGATTCTCGCTTCTAAACTACCAATTATTCCAATTTCATGAAGGGCTTTACTAATTTGTCTGGGAGTATAAAGTTCGCTTCCTTGACTTGTAGAAATTTGCGAAGCGTTCGCACCTTCAGTGCTCACTACTGAACGCACCCCACGAATCCCGTCGCCGCCGTCGAGGTAGTAGTAGTCGCCGTAAAGGTCCGACCCGCCATCGCCAAGCCCGCCAAACCACAACTGTCTTACGAAAGGCTGTGATTTTGCATTTACCCATTCGCTATCAACTGCCCAAACTGGCATTGATTTGACTCCAGTTTCTTTTAGAAATTCTCCATACTGTTGTGCTTCTCTTTCTCCGCCAAAAACAAACCTTGTTAATTCTTCATCTCCAAATCTATTAGTAGGAATTTCTATGTTTTTTTGCGGGAAAGTTACTGAATCAGTAAGTAATCTTTCTACGTTAGAAGTTAAGTAGAATTCTTTTCCATTTCTATGAGCTTGTGTTGCATCTTTTGCTTGGGCTAAAATTGGAGAAACTCTTACCAATCTAGGATTACTATTTGGAATATAAATAACTCCTTCTTTAACCCAGTTACCATTTTGAGAAACTGGTGAATTTGCTCCTTGCTCAATTCTTAATTGAGCATTTTGTGCTGTTGAAATTATATCATAACTATTAGCCATTAATGTTTGAAGAGATTGGTCAAATGGAGCGTAAACTATTGCTGATTCTACTCTATCTGATCTAACATCTACTTGTAAATCTGCCATAATATTTGAAAAAATAAAGAGTATTTAAACCTTATGATTGTGATAACTCTAAAGAGGTAACTTATATACCAACATTTCAAATCTAACTATATAAGATTTAACCTTTAAAATTGAATATCTCAAAACACTAGCAAACTAAGGCAGAGTTTTGTGATTACAGTTGATAATCTCTAAGACATTCCAACTCTAATCTAAAGACTAGAGATTTCAACTAGCATTAAAAAATTTTACAAAAATAGTCTAATTTAAAAACATTATTTTCTAGATAAAACTATGAAGGGAATGGGCGCTATATTCTTAGTGATGATTGTTTCGCTTGGCGTTGCGACTCTTTGGGATAAAGTACCTATAATAGGAGAAAGTGTACACTTTGCTTTTGACCCTAGCCTTGGAGCTCTATTAAACTGGAATGTTACTTTAGGTTTGATTATAATTACGGCAATATTAAATTTAGGAACAACATTACTTCATAAAAAAGTTACAGACCAAGATTTGTTAAAACAAATAAAAGAAGAGCAAAAGCTCGTAAACGAACAAATGAAATTGTATAAGAGCAATCCTGAAAAAACTATGGAGCTTTCTAAGAAGTCTATGGAACTTGCGTTTAAAACTATGCCTATTACGATGAGACCAGTAGTTTACACAGCAATACCTTTTATTTTACTAATTAGATGGTTTGGAGATTATTTCAAAACAAACTCTGTAAAAGTTTTAGGATTTATGTCAGGAATATGGGCATACATCGTATTCTTTATTATATTTTCGATATTATTTAGAAAATTATTGAAGGTGCATTAACATAAGGTTTTTATAACCTGTTTTTTGAACTATTTGATGAGCGAACATAATAAAGTAGAAGCACTAAATTCCTTGAATGCCAGATACGAAGTTCTTTATGAACAAATGAAATTAGTAGAACAACAAATTCTAGAGCTAAAAGTATTTGGAGAAGAATTAGACACTATTGAAGAGAATAAAAATGAAGAAATACTGGTTCCTTTGGGAAAGTCTGTTTTTGCGTCTGCTAAATTAGATGTTTCTAAAA
>CAYNAC010000041.1:0-6669 GCA_964395155.1 Candidatus Woesearchaeota archaeon | reverse complement strand
ACCCTTATGATGCTATATGATAAGATATATAACTTTCAAATGATTATTGTTATGTGTCTAAAATAAAAGAAATCCGTAAGATTGAGTCTAATATAAAAGAAATTAAAAAAGAAAAAGTTGAATCTTTAGATGATGAGGTTGAAGATGAGGGTTTTTTTGAAGAAGGTCATTTTGTCCAGTTAGGTAATTTAAGAAGGCGAAATAGAGATTCTACTTTGGACTCTGAACCAATCGAGCAAAAAACAAGTAATCTTGAAGAGGAAGATAGAAGAAAAAACCCTGACGAAAAAGAAATTAATTTTAGAGCCTCTTATACTGGCGGAGGTAATAGTCCTTATCAGTCGAAAAATTACACTCCGGTTGGTTCTGCTGAATCTAGACCTGAATTAAATGGTTTGAGAGAAGGCAATTTTGAAGACAGAAATGGTTTACGTAGACCTCAAGATAATTTAGGAAATGAATCTTCTAGAGGTGGAGAAAGGTCTTATGAAGGGGACAGAGAACTTGGACAAAAGAAAAATAGAAGAGATAATTTTTAGTTTTACAAATAAATATTTAATGATATGATTTCAGGCTTTGTATAGGCAAAGTTGAAGTGTCGTAGATTATGTTAAACTATTGTGGAGAACTTATACTCGGATGTTTTGGCAAGGTCGCGATTTTAACTAGATTTATATATTCTTAGCCATTCATTTAGTTGAGGTGTGAATGGCAAGTTACGAAACGTTTTATACAGGTTCAGATTTTCCATTTCAGAAACCTTATGGTAGGTTTACAGGTTCTAACGCATATCATGTTTCGGTTAAGGATATGGCCTATCCTACTGACCCGTTGACGGCGAATCAGCTAAAGAAAGTTTCAGATAAAATTAGTACTGGTGCGCAGACAATAGAGGTTTCTGGACTTGGTTTAACTGGAGGAGGAGCAATGAAACATTTGGCTTCTATTCCTAGACAGCACTGGAAAGAAATAGACAGACTTAGAAAATTGACTGGAGTAGATTTAACTTTTCACGGGCCTCTTGTTGAGTCCACTGGTTTTTCTAGAGGAAATTGGTCTGAAGACCAAAGAGTGGAAGCAGAAAAACAAATGAAGGCTGCTGTCGAACTCGCTCAACAAATGAATTCAGAAGATAAAGAAAAAGGAATTGTCATGACATTTCACTCTAATAATGGACTGCCTGAAGTTGAAAGAGAAGTTGTTGTTGGAAGAGATAAAGATGGTAACCCTATAAAAGAGTACAAAAGTTATTTTGTAATTAACGAAAGAACTGGAAAAATGGGGCAAGTTCCTTTGATTGCAGATAGTTTTAAAGATGGGGAGAAAGTTAAATTCAATAAAGAAAAAATTTCTGAAATATTAAAAGATTATAATGAAAGAGAGTGGGCAGATAATATGGCTCAAATTGCTTTTGAAAATAATCGTGCAAGAAGAGAAATTTCTGAAGCATTTTTTACTCCGAGGTCAGAGAGCGCTCCTAAAATTGAAGAGATGAAAAAAATTCAGGAAATGGGGCTAGAAATGTATGGAGAATATAGCAAGAATCCTTCAAATTTTTTGAAAAATCTTGAAGAAGATGTAGAAAATATTTCTAAAGACTTTAAAAATATAAATAAAAACGAAATTAAATCTGTTGTTTATAATACAATTGATAACTTGGGAGATGCAGAGACTTTTTTGAAACAATCCTACTTTAAGTTTAAGGAATCTTTTAATGAAGTTTATGAAAAGACTAAAGATAAAGATACAAAAAATAAACTTCAGAAAATAAGAGATAAATTTTTACCTGTTGTTAATGAATTTGAAAAAGATAAAACTAAATTAATTGAGTTTCAAAAAGGTTTGAGTGAAAGTTTGCAAGAGTTGAGAGGGATTGGCTCACCTGGTTATTATACTCCGCTTAGAGAATTTGCCGTCAATAAGGGCTCTGAAACTTTTTCAAACGTTGCATTACACGCTTATAAAAATGCTAAAGAGCATAACAGAGCTCCCGGAATAATAAGTATTGAAAATCCTCCTGCTGGAATGTCTGGTTTGACTAGAGCTGAAGAAATTAAAGACCTTGTTGAAGCTTCGAGAAAAAAATTTGTTCAAAAAGCAGTTTTGTCTGAAAAAGAAGGAGGTCTTGGATTAAGTAATGAAGAGGCTAAAAAAACAGCTGAAAAAATTATTGGTGCAACTTGGGACGTCGGGCATATTAACTCTATTCAAAAATGGGGATATAATAGAGACGATGTTTTGAAACAAGCCAAAACGATTGCACCTTATGTAAAGCACATGCATATTGCAGATAATCTTGGTTTTGAAGATGCGGAGCTTCCTATCGGAATGGGGAATGTTCCTATTGATAAAATGTTAGATAAAAATCAAGCTTGGACTGAGAATTTCAGAAAAGCTAAAAAAACTATTGAAACCGGAGATTGGTTTTCTCGTCAGGGAGGGCTTGGAATGACTAAGACTCCTGTAACTGAATCGTTGTCTGGACTAAGTGCTTCGGTTTACTCTGGAAGTAGCATGGGAGACGCTGGAGTTTCTTATTGGAATGACGCAGTTCATCCTAGCGGTGGATATTTTGGAGGACTCGGACCTATAAATCCAGAAGTTCATCATTCAATTTACGGCGGAGGATTTAGCGGAGTTTCTGCTTATTTAGGTGCAGAACTTCCAGGTAAGGCGACAAATAGTTCGTTCTCTGGAGCTCCTTTGGATTAGTAACTTTTCTTAAAATTAATATTTGCTACATTTTAAAAAGTTAGATTTCTCAAATATTTTAGTATGAAAGATTATTCTCGCGAAATTTTGGCTTATGCATTGCAAAATGCAATGGAACACGGAAAAGCGGATGCAGGAAAAGTTTTGCCTAAATTATTTCAGCATGGTTTAGATAGAAAAGAAATTCCTTTGGCGATGAAGGTAATAAACAAAACTATTGACGAGGTTAATTCTTTTAATAAAGAACAAAGAGAAAAACTTTTTGAAAAAGTAAAAGATTTAGTTAAGAAACATGATAGAACTGAAAATTATGATTTAGATGAGTTGCCTGTTTCTGAAGTTGGGAAAAAAATGGTTTTGAGAATGGCTCCATTTCCTTCTGGTGCACTACATATAGGAAATACAAAGACTTACTTGCTTAATGCATTATATGCTGAAAAGTATGATGCAGATTTACTTTTAGTTTTTGATGATACAATTGGAAGTGCAGAAAAACCTGCAGATAAAGAAAGTTATGATTTAATTAGAGATGCTTGGAAATGGCTTGGAGTGAAATATAAAAAAGAATATTTTAAATCTGATAGGCTCCAACTATATTATGAATATGCTGAAAAATTAATTGAGTTGAATAAGGCTTATGTTTGTTATTGTAAGGCTGAAGAATTAAGAAAAAATAGAGCTGAAGGAAAAGAATGTTCGTGTAGACAATTTCCTATTGGGATTCAAAAAGCAAGATGGAAAGAATTGTTTAAACCTGTTGTGAAAGAAGGTGAAGCTGTTTTAAGAATAAAGACGGATATGCAACATCCCAATCCTGCTTTTAGAGATAGAGTTTTATTTAGGATTGCAGATAGAGAACACCCTAGGGTCGGAAAAAAATATAGGATTTGGCCAACTCTTGAGATGACTTGGGCTGTTGATGACCATGTTCTTGGAGTTACTCATGTAATGAGGGGAAATGATTTGATGATTGAGTCAGATATGGAGAAATATATTTGGGATATTTTCAAGTGGAAGCATCCTGTTTTAATTCATACTGGTTTAGTTAGGCTCGAAGGTGTTGGAGCAAAGCTATCAAAATCCAAGGCTCAAAAAGAAGTTAAGTCTGGACAATTCAGCGGATGGGATGACCCTCGAACTTGGAGTGTTCAATCTTTAGCTCGTCGAGGAATAAAACCAGAAGCTATTCGCGAGTTTGTCAAAAGAATTGGATTAAATAATCAAGATATTGTTGTGCCAGTTGAAGCACTTTATGCTTTAAACAGACAGATGATTGATTCTCAAACAGATAGGTATTCATTTGTTGAAAATCCTGTTAGGTTGAATATAAGTGGAAAAGATATGCAAGGAGTTGAAAAAATTTCAGTGCCTAAGCATCCCGATAGACCTGAGGACACTAGAGAGGTTTCAGTTAGTAGTAACATAAGTATCTCGTCTAAAGATTTTGAAAAACATAAAGGAAAGGAAGTTAGACTTTTACATTTGTTTAATGTCGAATTAAATAAAAAAACTGAAGTTACTTCTGTAGATAATAAAAAAATTCCTAAAATAAACTGGGTTTCTGATGGGGTTAAAGCCAGAGTTCTTATGCCTCATGGGGAATGGACTGAAGGTTTAGTTGAACCATCGGTTGTAAAAATTAAAACTGGAGTTGTTATTCAGTTTGAGAGATTTGGTTTTGTGAGATTTGACAAATTCAAAGATGGTGTTGCTGAATTTTGGTTTGCGCATAATTAATACTAGTTGAAATCTCATGAAACAATAGCAAACTTATCAGAATTTTATGATATTTGTAATTATTCACATAAGTTCGCACAAGCAAAATTTTATATACTTGTTTGTTTTGTGAAATGTATTAAACCATGAAGAAACTCACATGGGGTGTGATGAGTCTTTCGGGGCTTGTAGCTGTTTTCTTATTGTCCAGTATCGCAATTTTTTCAGATTTTTCATCCGCTTTTGAAGATAAGAGAATTAGTGGAATATTTAATTTTAGAGAAGTTCTTGCTGAAAACAAAATTTTAGATTTGTTTAAAAATTATTTTTCGGATGATGTCCAATATCTATCTGATAAGAAAGAAGTCACAAATTTTATCGAGCCTTCTATTTATGACGAGATTGAAAAAAAGGGAGATGCTAATGTGATTATTTATTTGAGCAATGATGAAATTGATTATACCAATCTTGAAGTAATGCAAGACCAAATTCGCGAAAAACAAGATGAAGTTTTGAAGGCTCTTAATTTTGTTGCAGTTAAAAAAATAGAAAAAGAAATAGTTGACGATAATTTAGGTGTTGAATTGTTATCTGATAGTTTGTTGATTATCGATGATAAAAAAGTTGCTCTTGATAATAACATTGTTGATGATGTAAATGATGATGAAAAAATTATTGAGGTGAAGAATTTTGGATTAACTTATAGATATTCTGTTGTTAATGGGTTTGCTGGTGTTGTGAATAAAGAGGGTTTGGAAATTCTTGAAAAAACTGAACTTGTTAAGGAAGTTTATCTCGAGAGAATTTTGAATTTGGACTTAATGCAGAGTGTGCCTATGATAAGTGCTAATGATGCTTGGAGAATTCATACTCGTGAGAATGGGGTTACTGGGTCAAATGTTACTGGAAAAAATCAAATAGTTTGTGTTATTGATTCTGGAATTGATTATAGACATTCTGCTCTTGGAGGATGTTTAGGAAATAATTGTAAAGTTAAAGCAGGATATGATTTTGTAAATAATGATGCCGACCCAATGGATGATAATGGACATGGAACTCATGTTGCAGGTATAGTTGCTGCTAACGGGAACAATATCAAGGGAGTTGCTCCAGATGCAGACTTAATTGTTGCTAAATCTTGCGATTCTCGAGGTAATTGTCCTAGTGCCTCAATGATTGCTGGAGTAGATTGGTGTGTAAATCAGCATCTTACTAATTATGATGTAGATGCGATTACGATGAGCATTGGAGATAGTGGGCTATACACCGAAAGTAATTGTCCAATTTGGATGGAAGGTGCATTGGGAACTGCTAGTTTATTTGGAGTTCCATTTGTAGCTTCTTCTGGAAACAACGGATTCAAGAATGGGATTTCATACCCTGCTTGTTCTCCTAGAGCTATTTCTGTTGGTGCAACTTATGATGCAAATGTTGGAATTCGTTCGTGGACTTCTTGTACTGATTTAACAACTTATGCTGATAAGGTGGCTTGTTTTTCTAATTCTGCTAATAATCTTGATGTGATGGCTCCTGGTGCAATTATTACCTCTACAGCTTCTTCTGTGGGGACTGATTGTGGTGCTCCAAATCCTCAAGGTCTTGGAAATTGTTCTGGAACTTCAATGGCTGCACCCCATGTTGCTGGAACTATTGCTTTAATTAAGCAGATGAAGTCTAATTTAAATCCTGCACAGATTGAGAATTTGTTGAAGACAACTGGTTTTTCTGTGAAGGATGTTGGAAATAATTTGAATTTCACAAGAATTGATTCTAATAATTTTATTAATAAGTTGATTGCTCCGAGATGGGGTGATGAGATTAACCTAAGCAAGGGAGGTGTAGATTATAGTTTAGATATTGATTCGCAGGATAATATTCATATTGTTTGGGAAGATTATAGGGATCTTACTCGGACAAATTCGAATAGTGAAATATATTATAAAAAGTTAGATAATAGAGGAAACGTTTTGATTAATGATACAAGAATAACATTTTATTCATGGAGTTCTTCATTTCCTAAAATAAAAATAGATTCACAGGATAATATTCATATTGTTTGGAGTGATAAAAGGCCGGCAGGAAGTACTTATAAAATGCATTATACAAAACTTAATAATACTGGCTCTAAATTAATTAATGATACTCAATTAACTTTTGGAACTGTTAGTTATGCCTGGCTCGATATAGATATTGATTCGCAGGATAATATTCATATTGTTTCTGAAGTTAATTTAAAGGGAG
>CAYNAC010000040.1:0-6716 GCA_964395155.1 Candidatus Woesearchaeota archaeon | reverse complement strand
TACACAGAAGCAAAATTAAGTAAAATTTCAGAAGAATTGCTTGCAGATATAGAATAAGAAACTGTGATAATGAGGCCTAATTTTTCTAACGATTTGAAAGAGCCTGAAACACTCCCTGGAAAATTACCTAATTTGCTTTTGAATGGTGCAACTGGAATTGCCGTCGGTATGGCTACAAATATTCCTCCTCATAACTTGAATGAGATTTCAGATGCAGTTATACAATATATTGAAAATCCTAATTCTACTGTCGAGGATTTAATTGGAATTGTTAAAGGTCCTGATTTTCCTACCGGTGGTTTAATTACTGGTCCTGGAATTAAAGAAATGTACAGGAATGGAAAGGGTAAAATTGTTATTAGAGCTAAGAGCGAAATTGAAGAAGATAAGAAAGGGAAAACATCTATAATTTTAACTGAATTGCCTTACATGGTAAATAAAGCTGATTTGGTTAAGAGCATAGCTCAATTTGCTACTGAGAAAAAATTACCTGACATTTCTGATTTAAGAGACGAATCTGCTAGAGGTAATATTCGTATAGTTATAGAATTAAAGAAAGGAGTTGATCCTAAATTTACTATGAATCAATTGTATAAATTAACAAATGTTCAGACTAGTTTTGATGCAAATCTTTTGGCTTTGGTTGGAAAGCAACCTAGAGTTTTGAATTTACTTGATATTATTAAAGAATATGTAAAATATCGTCAACTTGTCGTTAGAAAAAGAAGTGATTTCGATTTAAAGAAGGCTCAAGAAAGACTTGAGTTAGTTTTAGGTCTTTTAATTGCTCTAAAAGATATAGACTCTGTTGTTGCTTTAATAAGAAAATCGCAGGACTCTAAAATAGCTCATGAAGGATTAATGAAAAAATTTGGAATGAGTGATAGACAAGCTAAGGCAGTTTTAGAAATAAGACTTCAACAACTTACTCATCTAGAAGCTGATAAATTGAGAGATGAAGAAAAGAAACTTAAGGAAATTATTTCAGATTTGCAAAAGATACTTGGTGATGAGAAAGAAATTTTGAAAGTTATAAAGAAAGAAGTAAACGAAATTAAAACTAAATATGGAGATAATCGTAGAACTAAAGTTATAAGAAATGTGGACGAAATTACTGAAAAGGATTTAATTGAGAAAAAAGATGTCGTTGTTATGATTACTAACTCTGGATATATAAAAAGAGTTGATGTTAAATCTTACAAAGAACAAAGGCGTGGTGGTGTTGGAGTTACTGGAACTGATTTGAAAGATGAGGATTTTGTAACTAATATGATAACTTGTTCTACGCACGATCATTTATTATTCTTTACTACTCGCGGGCGTTTATATTGGCTTAAAGCAAATGAAGTTCCTGCTAGTGAAAGACAGAGTAAGGGTAAAGCAATAGTTAATGTTCTTAATTTGAGAGATGAGGGAATTGCAAATGTAATGTCTGTGACTGACTTTGATAAAGGTTATTTGATGTTTGTTACGAAACTGGGAATTGTAAAAAAGATTGCCGTTAGTGATGTTTCAAAACCTCGTAGTACTGGAGTGAGAGTTATTAACATGCCTGTCGACGGAAGTGATATTTTGATTAGTGTAATGAGGATTAGCGATAATCAAGAAGTTTTGATTACAACTGCTGAAGGAAAGGCGATTAGATTTAATTCTGACGAAGTGAGACAGATGGGTCGCGCTTCTTATGGTGTAAAAGGAATCGAATTAAACACTAAGGATGAAGTTGTTTCACTTGTTCCTGTTCCTGTGAAGAATCCCGAAAAAACTTCTATATTAACTATTACTAACAAAGGTTATGGAAAGAGAAGTGCTCTTGAAGATTATCGTTTGACTGGTAGAGGTGGAAAAGGAGTGATAAATATTAGAACGGAAGATAAAAATGGAGAAGTTGTTCGTTCGCTTCCTGTTACCGAGGATAGTTCAATTATTGCAACAACAAAACAAGGAATGGTTGTGAGAGTTTCAATGGATGACTTAAGAGAAATGGGAAGAGCTACACAAGGTGTACGAGTTGTTAAACTTAAAGATACTGATAAAGTTGCAGATGTGGTTTTGGTAACAGATGAAGAAGTTAAGATTTAAGTTCTTGATGGTTTTAGCTGTTTTGAAATTTAGGGATAATATTGTTAAAGGAAAGTTATTAAAATCTGAATTCTTTTCGTTTATATGCCTCAAAATGTTTTAATTTTGGATAGTCTTGATGGTTATCAATTTGAAGATCTCGTCTCTAGAATTATGAAAAAAAGAGGATATCTTAACATAATAAATAAACAAAGTAGTAGGGATCTTGGTAAGGATATAATTATGGATGATGCTCAAGGTAATAGGATAGTCGTAGAATGTAAACACCAAAAGTTTGTTGGAAGACCGATAGTCCAAAAATTACAAGGTGCAATGAATCATGAATTAACAAGAAATAATCTTGGGTCTGTAAAAGGAATTATTGTTACTTCTGGGACATTTTCTAAAGAAGCAATCGAGTATGTTAAAGATATATCTCAAAACATTGAGCTTATTGATGGTAAGAGTTTAAAGAAAATTTGTGACGATCTAGGGTTATTTGTTTTAAACGGTAAAGTGCAAATATTAGTTAACAAATCTTTTGACAATATTACTGAAAATGATGCTAAAAATTTATCAAATAATTTCTATGATAAAATAAATGGTTCTAAATTACTAAAAAACTCCATTTTTACTAAACTAAGTTTTGAACCTATCTGTTATATTAGTTATAATATTGGATTTGATACATATACTTCTAAAAGGCGCGTTGATAGCTACCATAGATCTGGGCATATAATTATTGATGGTTTGGATGGAGAGGAATTAAGCGAAGAATTATCTAACTTTTTACATAAAGGCATTTTTAAACAAAAAGAAATTGGTGAAAAATATTCTAAAGTAAAGATTCCTTACAAATTTACTGAAAATGATATTGAAGAAAGAGCGATAAATAAGATAATTGATGAACATACACACTTCGTAGGGTATTTTGGAGGAAATAATAGGTATTATACTAAAGAGTGTATTCCTAAGAAAAGAGATATAGATATAAAAGAATTCATTCCCTTATATCTTCCTTGTTGGGATAATAATCTTAATATTTTAAGACGTTCTTATGGTCAGAAATTTTACGTCAATGGTAAAAATCACTTCTTTATAGAAGATCTCTTAAAAAATTGCACTATTTGTCATAAAACAAAAGTAGATTATTCTGATATGTTTTTGTGTTTTGAATGCGGTAGAATAACTTGTTGGTGGCATAAAAAGATGGATTATCTTGATAAAAAGACACCTATTTGTAATATCCATAAGAAACCCTTTAAATTGTTTTTAGAAAAAAAATATTTTGCTACAAAAGAAAATCTAAAGGCTTATCAAATAAAGTGGAAAGAAATGAGTTGGTTGAAGAAAATTTATGAAGATAAAATCTTATTTAGTCTTGTTGTAATTTTAGGGGCATGTTCGGGTTTGCTTTATTTAAACTATTTCATTTAATTAAACTTTTAAATGTAAATAAAATTACCCAAGAGATGAGCGCAATAATTATTGATATTTGAAATAATAAGTTTATAACTCCAATAAATAATGAATATATAAAATCAATTAATGAATTGAAATTTGCGGGATAAAATGAAATCTTCTCGGCAAATAGACTCAATAAAAAGACTACAAGTCCTGACCCAATACCTATGGCAAAACTGTTTTTAATTGTTTGATTGTTTGAATTTATTTTATTCTTTAATTTCCTAAGATTCTCATAATTATTTATTATTGCAATCCAACACAAGACGACTATTATTAGATTAAATAGGAGAACAACTAAATCCAACTTGGTAAATTCTACCATGTCTTCATAGCAGTCTACCTATTTTTATCCTTTTCTATGATTAATTTTATTAACTCATTAGCCTTTTTTCTTCAATGGTGATTGATGGTGTTACAATAATTGCTGTAATTGTTGCCGTGATTATTGGCTACTTAATAGGGCATTATCTTACTTTCATTAGAAGAGAGAGGCATTGGGAAGGGCAAATTGATTTGCATAGAAAAGATGCTATTGCTCGTTCTCGTTCTGTACTTGCTGGAAACTTCTCTGAACAACTCGCGCCGTACTTACCTAATTTTCCATTTAATCCTAGTGAATGTAAGTTTTTAGGTAAACCTGTTGATTTTATTGTATTTCATGGACTTGACGAAAAGAATGTTACTGGAGTTAGTTTTGTAGAGGTTAAAAGCGGGAAAAGTAAACTTAGTGGAACGGAGAAGAGTTTAAAGGAAGCTATTGATAAGGGGAAAGTTGATTGGAAAGAATATCGCGTACCCGATGATTTGGGTTAGGTTTCATACAGAATACTAATCCGCTGACTCTTTTTGTTCTACCTATTGTTTGCGAATGGCAGTCATAGATTCCTATTTCTAGTCCTCTGAATTTTTGAGAATTTTTTTCATCGTTTACTAGATCTTTACAAGATAATATCATCTTTTCATAAGCTTCACTAAAACTACGTCCTTCTCCTTCAACTATTATGTTGCATTTATTTTCAGAATTTACAATTCTAAATTTTTCTTCAATTTCATGCAAATCTAAAAAATTTCTTTGAGATGTAAAAAAATAACTCATTTTTATAAATATTTTCGCAAATCAAGGAATATATGCGACAACATCTCCTTGAATAGAATATTCTCCATTTTCTTCTCTAGATGATCTGCAGTTGCACAGTCCGAAAGACATTTTTTCTAAACCTTCCATGGTTCTTAATCTTGGAGTGAGTGCCACAAGTACCTCGACCATTTCGTCATAAGCTTCTACCTGCCACATTGATATTCCTCTAATTTTTATCACTTTATTATTTACCCAAGGAACGTAACGACCACCTACTAAACGTGATTTTTCTAAACTATCTTTTGTGGTGAATATCATTTTACTTATTTTCCTAAATCTATGCAGAATTGACAGTTTTTTTCAATATTGCATTGTCTAAAACCTGATTTTCTCGCTTTTAAAATTTTGTTTGCTATACCTACTATTTCATTTCTAACTTCGTTTAGGTCAAATTGAGTCTTGGATGAATGAATTTCTCTGGCTATTCCGTTATCATCTAACTCAAATTCTAGAGGGTGTTCTTTTTGTAACATGTCAAGAACTAATTTTTTTGGTTTACCATGTTTTTTTGAGGCCAATGCATATATTCCAAGTTGCCAATTCCTATATTTTGGTTTAACGTCTGATTTGCCTGTTTTGTAATCTACTATTGTTAAATTGCCTTGATCATCTGTATCTATACGATCTGCATAACCTGAGAAAACTAATCCTTCTATTCTTTCCCTTAGAGGTTTTTCTACTACTGAATTTTGATTATATCTTTTTTTATTTCTTTCAAGAAAAACTCTTATCATTGGCAGTGCTTCTTCTAAATTTACTTCTTTATATTCTTCTAGCTGAATTATTTTTGCTAGATCCTCAATTTCTTTTTGAGTCTTTACATTATTTTTTACAGCTCTTTCTAGTACTTTATGGATGAAACTTCCTAATGTTATTGCTTCCCAACTTTGAGGTTTTGGATCTGGCATATTATAGATATATTTCATTTCATAACGTTTTTCACATTCGTCAAATAATTGTAAAGATGAAGGAGAAAAGGAAATATAATCTTCTTCTATAATATTTGCTGGAACTAAATTTAATTGAGGTAAAATATATTTTTCTTCATTATCTTTAACAAATTCAATATTATTATTATTTTGATAGTTGATTTCTATTAAGAATTGACTTGGTTCATATTTTCTTTGACCATATTCTTTTGCATATGTTAGATAAAGGCGTTTTTTTGCACGAGTAAAACCTACATAACATAATCTTCTTTCTTCTGAAATCTGAGACTCTGCATCTTCTTCATTATTTTGATCAAATCTTTCTACAGGAAATTTCTTTTGAACCATGCAAGACATTAATACAACATCATATTCAAGACCTTTTGTTGCATGGTTAGTCATTATTCTTATCCCTTCTTTGTTAAGTTCTGGAGGTTCTAGATTTATTCCTAAGGAATCTATAACATTTAAGTGATAGATCAAGCCTGAAAGATCTGATTCACTTTCAGCTAATTCTTTAGTAAATGAATGGAATTTTTCTAGGGCTGCAATAGAATCTTTATCCTCAATATTTAGGAGTTCATACAATTTTTTTACTATTTCATGTCCTTTAAGTTTAGAAGAATCTAGGATTTGATTGATTATTTTCTTTATTGAATCTAATTTTAGTTGGCTTTCTTTTGATATGTTAAATTCTTTAGAGAGAAATTCTTCACACAGATTTTCTTTTTCTTTTATGCTTTTAACTTCTTTAGTTATTGTAAAATTATCTTTTTCATTTTTTATGGATTCATTTACTATAGTCCAAATAGCATGTTCTCCTCCCTTTGATTTACTGATTAATTTCTCTGCTATTGTTAGATAAGATCTTACAATTATAATATTCTTATTTTTTAGAAGGGAATCTCTATTTACGCTTATGAAAGGGATTTGTTCATATTCTAGTTGTTTTTTAAGCATGTTAGCTTGCTGATGTGTTCTAAAGATAATGCATATTTGATTGAGAGGAGTATTGTTATTTAGTTCACTTTTGATTATTTCTATTATTTTTCTTACTTCTTCTTTAGAATTTATTAGTTCAATTACTTTTATTTTTTCTCCTTCTATATTTTTTGCTCTCA